>CACWKL010000083.1 GCA_902761495.1 uncultured Pseudomonadota bacterium | reverse complement strand
CATGCTCCTCAGTTAGACCTTTGAACGAAAATGCATTTTCTGTCGTTCTGCTGCGTGCTGTGGCGGATACCTCGCATTTCTCGAATACCGCCCTGAATTTGTCCATATCGCCACTGTTGATAATTTCCTGAAAATCTTCTGGGAGCGTCTTGCGTTTCTTTGCCATAATCTTTTGTCCTGAATTTCTGAAATGAAAATTCTCTAATTCTTCTGTCTCTGCCTTACATGATTTTTACTCAAGGTTCTCTATGTCGTCGCATGGGTACAATCCGATTCCTGTAATCTTTTCGGCTTTCAACATATTCGCTAAATTCTCTGAAATGTAAACTGTGGATACATCCACATCCGGAAAATAAAGCATGTCGTATTTTTCATGGTCATGTATTCTTAATACATCCAAAACAACATATAATTTATGGGAAAACTCCTCATTATATTTCTCTAATTCTTCTAAATTTTTTATTTGTATTTCTGGAGCGTTCTTTATTTCCTTCACATTCGAAAAAGCCAGTTCCGGCCATATTTTCACAGGTTCTTCTGTTTTTTTGAATATGGTTCTGTCGAAATCGATTATAGAATAATCATTAGGCAAAATATGGAGACAATAGTAGGGGTGAATAACACCTTTAAGATCTTTAACTTTTGCTTCATAATACCGATGTTCAGGCAACTTGCATTGTTCAAAAATGTTTTTTACACGTTCATTTATCATGAATCCAGGTACGTCAACGCCCGAACTGACGACATCCGTCATTTTGGAACCTTTTTCCAAATCAAATCTCAAGTCTGGCTTAAAATCTGGAAACTCTTCATCAACCAGACTCCAGCACGAATCCATAGTTTTTTTATCAGTGAAGTCTAACTGTATAGCATGTCGCCCTATCTCTTTCGTGTTAACGGAATTATCTAATCTATAATATTTCATGGCGTAGTCCTTTTCATAAATCCTGCACCTTTTTTTTATTGCACCATGCTTCGATAAAGTCAAGTCCGTCTCTTGTTTTGCCGTCATCGAACGACCTTTTCATCGGTGAACGTATTCGGCCTGGAGTCGCTCGGAACTCCGCAATCTTGTCCAAAACTTTTTGCTTGTCTCCTGCATGCAAGTACGTTATAAGTGTGTAATATCCATGGCAATTTTCCTCGTCTGGGAAATAGGAATCAGGGTCGGGATTCTCTTTGAGAAAACGTTTTACCTCATCTTCAATTTGCTGAAAAACATCGTCCCAAATCTTTTCGATATCTTCATCGGAATATTTCTGTATTTTTTCCAATTCATATTCTGACTCCTCAGCTCTAATGTCGAATAGATCGGGTGTTTCCATTATTCTAACGCCATTTAGTGCGAATGCTCCTTTACCCCTCAAACTCATGGGTTCTTTTTTGTTGCTGGACATTTCAAAAACATCCCACCATAAGTCGTCTATATAAAGGGGCTTGACGTACAAAGTAGCTTCACCATAGCAATTGAGATGTTCCAAATAAAAATAATATCCGTCTTCAACTTTCCAGTTGATGAAACTACTTTGTTTCCACCCGAATTTTTTTGCAACAACTACTTTGTTTCCACCCGAATTTTTTTGCAACATTCTTTCTGATTGACGTATCTTTTTTGTTTAATTCATCTATCGCTTTGTTGATTTCTCTTATCCCAGGCTTTTTTTTCGCTTGGCGAATTTCATCATTCGATTTTACGTGGTATTTTTCATACATCTCTTCCATGATTTGTCGAAGCCTTACCACAAATTTCGCAGGAGATGCTTCATCGTATTCCAAATCAAAAGTTTCATCCGCCGTAGTCTGCGACGCAGCTTTCCCCACGTAATATTTCCATACAGATATGTGAACCGCCATTTCTCCTGTCCATTCTAAGGAAAAGCCAACAGAAGTTTGGCAGAATTTTTTTTCCGATTTTATTTTCAATACTTTCTTTACTGCATCCCATCCACCGAGTTTGTCGTATTCTTCTTCGGATATATATTTACTGTTTTCAAAACAAATTTTGATATGCTCCAGTAATTCCTCGTCGCTACAATCTCTAGGTAACAAGAATGCAGGGACGGACTCACACGTTCCACATTCATACACCCAATACTGTGTAACAACCCTAATATATTGAGAATCAACATATAAATAAATCTGCCTAAAGAATTCTTTTTCCATAAAATTTCCAATTATATCTCTTTTTGCACCAAGCTTCGAATTTCTCTTTTTCCTGGCTTTTAGGGATTCACAGTTCTCCTGTGGTGTGGACTTTAGGAATATACTTTTTTTGTAGGAGTGTATATTGATTTCTTTATAAAATCGAAGGATGAAATCGCCCTTTCTGGACAAGTGGGAGAGGGAATAGCTGTATCAAATTTTATTTGTTGTTTAAAATGTCATATTATGACATCCTGTGAATCTATATTTGCAGGTGTGAAAAAAAATAAGAAAAAACTTGACTGATAATCAAAAAATGATTATATTTAACTATGTACAATGTGACCATAACTAAAAAAGCCCAAAGGAATGCGGCGACGATGCCAAAGGCCGTACAAAATAAACTTAAGGCTCTCGTTCAGTCACTTAAGGTTTCCGGGCCGATACAACCGTTGTTTTGGCATTATT
>CACWKL010000082.1 GCA_902761495.1 uncultured Pseudomonadota bacterium | reverse complement strand
CCGGACGACAGAGGCGGTGCGTCGGGAGATACAAAATAGTAAAGAGAGCGTGAAAGCGTTGTCGGAGAGGCTCGGTCTCAACTACAAGACGGTTTTGAAGTGGAAAAGTCGCGATTTCGTGCACGACATGCCAATGGGTCCGAAAAACCCTCATTCTACAGTGCTTACACGCGAGGAAGAGGCAATATGCGTAGCCTTTCGCAAGCACTCTCTGCTGCCGTTGGACGACTGTCTGTTCGCTCTGAAAGAACAGATTCCGCACCTTTCGCGCTCGTCGCTGCACCGGCTTTTTCAGCGCCACGGGATCAGCAAACTACTTGAAAATGAGGAGAAAAAGCCGAAAAAGAAGTTCAAAAAGTACCCGATCGGCTATTTTCACATTGATATTACAGAGGTTCGCACAGAGGAAGGAAAGTTGTATCTGTTTGTTGCGATCGACCGTACGAGCAAGTTTGTTCACGTCGAACTTCTTGAAAAACAAGGGAAAATCCAGGCTGCGGAATTTTTGAAAAACCTGATCGAGAAGGTTCCGTACAAAATTCATACGATTCTGACTGACAACGGTGTGCAGTTCACGAATCAGGCTCGGAACCACAGGGCGTTGCCGCATATTTTCGATCGAGTTTGTGAAGAAAATGGAATCGAGCACAAGCTCACTCTCCCAGCGCATCCGTGGACAAATGGCCAGGTTGAGCGAATGAATAAGACCATCAAGGAGGCGACCGTTCATCGATACTATTATGAATCGCGAACCTCTCTGCAAGAGCATCTTCAGACCTTTATCGACGCGTATAATTTCGCAAAACGATTAAAATCTCTAAACGGTCTAACTCCCTGGGAATTTATCATTAAGGAGTGGAAATCTGAACCGACATTGTTTAAAATTCAACCAGACCTCTACAATATGGGACTAAACATCTACGCAATTGGACATCCAACGCTTCCAAAGAAAGTGGTCTTCAAAATTCCTAATTTAGGTCGCACTCTCAGCTTCAGATCTTGTTCAATGAGAGGTTGAATGATTCGAAGCTGAGATAGATTTACATAAAATTTTTAAGGATTCTTATTAGTTTTCCTTGCTTCTTCGTATTCATCCAACTTATTCGCAGGAATCAGATCTATTAAACTACCGTTACAATTTCCAGGATAATATTTGCATACTATGTAGTCGAAATTTGATGTCCTCTCAACATTTACTTCTTCAAATGAAAAACGATGGCCACAATGCAAACATTCTACAATCTCTTCGGTATTTCTTTCAAATGGCTGTTTAGATAATATCTTTTCTTGCTCCTCGTCAGAAAAACTTTTTAATGGCTTTATTTCTGGTTGAAAATTCGTATCAACGTTAGCTACATCAAATATTCCTGGAAACAAGTCCTTACTTCCCCCTATGAATCCATTCTCTGTTTCAATATGTACGATATCATCATCGAATTCTACATCCATTTTTGCTTTCTCTAATCTTTCAAATCCTGCTTGAATTAATTCTTCCCATTTCTTAAATCCCGCAGATTGAGCAACTATATGTTGAGCATTCATAAGAGTGGCTTTATCTCCGAACTTTTCTATCATTGTAGAAAGAAGTATGGATGGTTCTAAATAAATGCAATCATTCGAAAGATACTTTTTATAATCTTTCAACAACCTTTTTGCTTTTCTTTTAAAAAAATCCAGATACTGTAACTTGTTCATAATAAAACTCCTTTTTTACAACAACTTAGATTTACTGTATTTATTACCTTGAACAAAAATCGTTCGTATCCCTAACAGCAACAGTAAATCTAAAAAAGCTTTACTATAAAACCGCTGGTTGGTATGAAAAACCTTTACACGAACTCGCTGGCTCGCCAGAGAACACATTCTCATTGGTATAATATAAAACAAAAATAGTCAATAGTGTTTTTGTCGTTTGGATATTGCGCCAATTAAAAACAGAAGCCAAACAAGAACGAGGGAAAAGATCAAATAATCGGATATATTAATTTTAGACTAACTTTTTATTTCAAATAAAATTTCTTTCTCGACTCTGAGTTCGTTTTTAGTATCATTCGCTACTCCAAAGATTTTATGCGGAAAAATTTCAATGATTTTAATAAAAGTTGATCTAATTCTCAAATTTGAGCGGAAA
>CACWKL010000081.1 GCA_902761495.1 uncultured Pseudomonadota bacterium | reverse complement strand
CAAAAAAGAATCCCCCTTTAATCGCAGACAGTCTTCACCGTTATTCGTCTCTTTGAAAAACAGCCCCCAATCATTTTCATTAGACGAATCTTTTTCAGAATCTTGCTCATTCTCTGAATCAAAACTTTGCTTATTTTCTGAATCTAACTTTATAACTTCACCTTGCTCCAAAATATCTTTGTCTTGGATTTTAGTCGAATTTTCTGAATCTAAGTTACTCTGGTCAGTAACATCTTCGTCTTGGATTTCATCCGCTAGCACCCTCCCGGAGATCTCAGAGGTCGAATTTTCTGAATCATTAAGAAAAATCCTCAGTTCCTGATTTTCTTCGATTAATTGTTTCTTCTCTCTGATGAGCGTTTCCTTGGAAGCGAGTAGATCTTGATTTTCATTAAATAACCCTATCATGTTTTGCTTTAATTTTTCGATTAATTGTTTCTCCTCTTCGATGCGTTTTAATTCTTCGGTTAATTGTTTCTTCTCTCTGATGAGCTTTTCCTTGGAAGCGAGTAGTTTTTGATTTTCATTAGATAATTCTATCATGTTTTGCTTTAATTCTTCGATTTCCTTTTGCGAAATTTCTGAATTTTGACTGTGTTCCGGTACAATCACATATAGTGTCTCGTTTCCTCCAAACTTTTCTTCTAGTTTCTTTATGTAATTTTCGTTAACAACGAGCATTTCCTCCGCCTTTTTCACACGACCCTTTAAAATTTTGTTTTCTTTTTTTAGATCGTTTATTTCATTCTGTGACTGAATAACTTCCTGCTCCAAACCCTGTGTATATTCATCCTGATCCGTTACTTCCTTCTGTATTTGCTTAATTTGCTTAACATACTGTATATATTCCACCACAGTCATAGGTCGCAAAACAAACGATGAAGACTTCGGATTTTCATCCATATTTGAATTTTGATCCATACCTGACGACATTCCGAAAATACTTGCGCTAAACACAATGCCAGACAAGAACGCAATTTTTTTCATACCATGACCTACCATCAACGCATTTTTAATTCGCAGCTTCTAACGTGACATTCAGGTTGCGGAATCTTCCGCCAACGCAACTCCACCTGGTCTTGCGATCAGCATCAATACAAAAAAAGCCTAATATCCATAAGTCTCAACCCCAAACTTTTCGGTTTCTTTTCCTTCTATTGCCGGACACAATCATCGTTTAAATCAGACACGGATTTAATTACTTTACTCTCTCCATTTGATCTAGCTGATGACTCAAACCTCATTATGTTTGTCTATCCTCTTCAACTCTGATTCTAAATGCAAAACTTCCAATTCTTTTATTTTCACTGTATATTCTTCATCAAGAATATCTATTTCCAACTTATATCTCAATTTTTCAGACAATGATATGCCGGTTTCTTCTGCCTCCTTCAATCTAAACTCTTTGTTCAGTTTTGCTCTGTTCAGTCTGTTTCTCGCAGCTTCAAGCTCCTTCTTAACAACCGAAAGCTTGTCATCGATTTCTTTTGCCTCGCTAGGCCCCTCTTGATTTTCGCCTTCTTTTAAACTGTAAATATCTTTGCGGATAGTCTGGATAGTTTCATATGCTCCTTCAGTTCCATTCCCCTCCAAGATTTCATTTTTGAGATCACGAATACAACGTCCAATATTTTTCACCGCCGGTCGCATCGTTCCCTTCTCAAAATTCCGAAGCCCTTTTTTTATATTTTTCACCGCCGGTCGAATCGTTTCCTTCTCAACATTCCGAAGCTCTTCTTTTGTATTTTTCACCGCCGGTCGCATCGTTCCCTTCTCAAAATTCCGAAACTCTTTTCTTAAATTGAATCCACATTCGGACTCAAAAAAAACGCAACTCAAAACCGCCGCCGATGCTACTATATATTTCATTCTAAACCTCGCTTTACCAAACCTTCGTCAGGGTAATACAAAAAAAATCTTTTGTCAAATTTTTATAAATTTATCAATTTAGCATTAGCTATAAAAACAAAAATCTCGGTAAGATTTTATCAATTCTACAGAAAGCACATTACATTTTTGGGAGAACAATTTGATTCTACCGCGGAATGTCACTACTACCACAGCATGCATTAGCCGCCTTTGTATTCGCCTTTTTCGAACTTTCCGATCAAGACTTCACCTGTGTTTTTGAGCATTTCGCCCGCGCCGTGAGGTACCCTGCCGCAATCAAA
>CACWKL010000080.1 GCA_902761495.1 uncultured Pseudomonadota bacterium | reverse complement strand
CGACGCACCGCCTCCGTCGTGCGGGCGCAACCGTGTAATACCTGTCCCATAATTCCTCCTTTTCTTTCGATTCTAACTTGTATTCTCCATCCCTACAATATGGGACTGAACAAGCTTTAAGTACCTAATTCTACTATATTTTATAACTAACAAAATTTTCTCGTTTTCACCCAGTATATCTTTAATTCGAAGACCCGAAAATTTTTTTGAAAAAAGCGAAGTAATCAGGAAGACAAGATTTCCAAGATTCTGATTTTATAAAAGAGTCTCCGATTTCCGAATCAAAAACAGGTTCTGCATCGGAATCGAGAGGAAATTCTATACTTGGATGTGGATATCTAGCATCGAAATCTTTTTTGCATTCCTCAGATAAATAGTAGTTAAAAAGATCGTGATCTACGCATTTAGAATTCAGAAGAATCCGTAAAAGAAAACGCTTTAAGGTTTCGTCATTTTTTACTTTTCTTTTAACATATCGTTCTTGATTGATTCGATTTGGTTTTAAATAGCATCTTCTATTATCTTTTATATTTCCGAGGTCTATTCCTTTATATACATCAACCGAATAAAGCGAAGTCATAAATATCGCTTGAAGCGCCGCATCGTTAGGAAAAATAAAATGAAGTATTGATCCGGTATTCACATAATATGTTTCTTTTCTGGAGTAAATACGCAGTCTGTCCTTTTGTATGATTTTTCCTACGTCTTTGCTGCTTTTCAAATATTCTTTTTTACCAGGATGCTGCTGTGATTGATAAATAGCTTTTACTACACCGATTTCTTTGTGACTCTCTTCACTTATCGTATAACTACTTTTGCTTGTTTCTTCTCGATTCTCTTTATTCGATCGCAAAAAAAGGGTTTTGACGTCTCTCTTCAACCAATTCGAAGAAAAAACAAAAAATTTGTGCTTTGGAGATTGTTTGTCTAAACTACGCTGATATTCTTCATCAGATTCTTTGTATTCCCATAAACTCTTTCCCGGAACAAAATCAAATCCGAAGTTTTTGTTCACCACTTTAACTAGTTTTATCTTTTTACATAAGTCATTTTCAGCCAAACAGTTAGCTAAAAAAAACAGTATCATTCTGTACCCTACAGGATTGTTCATTATTTTTTTGATATATCCCTTTATCTTGTCTTTGTCGGCTGATTTTAAGATTAATGGTTGTATGCCGAATAATACTGTATCAGTCAGCTTTGTTTTTATTCCTACATCCATATTTCCATCGGAGTACAGCAGGCCTTGCTTATTTATTATATCAATAGATCTCTGTATATTTTTTCCGGCGAAAAAAATGGAGTTTTTATCGACTCCTTCTCCCTTATAAATTCCGTTCACTTTTGTTGATTTTATCTTAAACGAATGATCAAAACATTTGTTCCACACCATATCAAGTATGTAATCCAAGTCTTTTTCTCTGACCAACAATTCATAAAAATTCTTTTTTGCTTCAGTTTTAAGAGTATCTCCCTTCGATATTAACTTTTTTATATCTAGCTTTGATTTTTTCTGCGGTAGTTCATTTTCTTCTTCATCGCTTAATAGAACTTCTGTTTCCGACAGATCGATATCCTCAATTTCTGAGCCGTAATCCGAGACATTTTCGAGTGAATTTCCCAGTGTTTCAGATAATTCGGACGTTTCGTTTTCCGAATCAGTGGCTGAGTCATATCCATCTAAATTTACTAATTGCTGAACTAATCTACTTGGCTGCCCGTTAAAATCATTGTTGGGAATACCGATCATTCCCCATGATTGAACGGAAAAACATCCCATAAATATTAATATTTTTTTTAGCGTCATCATTTCCTCCTCAATTTAATTTGCTCACTTTAAAGTAAAGACATTGTGTTGCATCAAATTCAAACTACAATATCATAAAAAAACAAAGACACTGACACAGACGGCATAACTGCGAATCTACGCACAAATTAATCGAACAGTTCAACTTACCAATAAAAAATACATATTCAATGCCGCCTTATCTCAGCATCGTTCACAGTGTAGTTGGTATGAAAAAAAAGTCAACGGATGAAGATCTGTTTACGTTTATCAAAAAGTGAGACGAAGTAAACTAGAGAACGAAGTTACTAGATCGTGTCGTCATAAGATATTTCCCCAAACAGCCAAGCATCTGATCTGAACAGAAGCAAGGAATGAGGACAGATTTTTGCAGTATCTGGTAGCGAT
>CACWKL010000079.1 GCA_902761495.1 uncultured Pseudomonadota bacterium | reverse complement strand
GGATCAGCAAAACGCGATCGCGAATTATCTGCGCTTCAGTACCAGCAAAGTCGCTGACATCGCCGCCTTAATTAACGAAATAAAGGAAGGCAAGACCTCGGAGTAGTCGCCGGTTTCATTAAATCCCCTGCTGCATAGAAGGAGGACTTATTTTTCAAATCCCTCCCCCCTTCTGTGTGGCGGGGGGAGCGGCGGTAGCTGCTGAATTAACTAATGTTGTATCTAGAAATATTTGTCTACGGCTTGTTTAAATTGATCTATAAACAATTGCTTAAAATATGAGGCATTGTTTTGCTCATAAAATAAAATGATGGCTTTTTTGTATTCAATTTCATCCACACTGCGATAAGACATCGGACAATAATCGTGTGCCAGCAACAAAGCGTTTCCTATGATACGAGAGGTACGCTTGTTTCCGTCTTCAAACGGCTGAATGTAGGAAATCATCATCACAGCGATCAGTGCTTTTTCAACGGGATGCCGTGTTTGGTTAATGACATCGATCAAATTTTTGAGGGCGTCCCTTATTTGAAAAGCATTGTCGAGAGGACGGTATTCTGTGCCGATGATACCAACGGTGCCTTCTCGTATGCCGGCGGATACTCCCAAATTTTCTACCAATATTCTGTGAATGTCTTCAATTTTCGAAATCGTTAGTTGCTTAAAATAACTGGGATCATTTAAAACATAATCCAGTGCTTTTTTGTGATTTATAACCATATTTGTTTCATCAGAAGATTTGCCTTTGGCCGATATGTGATCCTTCAGCAGTCTTTCGGTGTCCAACAAAGTATAGGTATTCCCCTCTATTTTGGAGGATTTCCACGCAAGCTCTACCGTCAGGCGTTCAAACTCCTTTTGTAATAATTTCGGAGTAAGAGAAAGTTTTTTCTTTTGAAAAGTTGAGTTTAGCTCGTCTAATTCCAGCTTTTCCTTATGAGAAAATAGACCTTTTAGAGCTGGAAATATCTCAAAATTGAATCCTTTTGTTCTTAACTTTCTGAAATCCTCTTCGGTATCAAAGTATTGATCTACGTCTATATGAGCCAGTAGATCCATTTTCAGTGAAGATGAGTAAGTTGTGGATTTTGCGTTTCCCGATTTTTCAATAAGTCCGTCATGAATTAGTGTGTTTAAGTCGCGAATAATGGTAACTTTTGACGCTTCTATACTCATCTTTTCCAGAAACAAAGCAATTTGATCTCTGTTTGCGTTTGGATTATCTTTTACGAAATCTAATATGAGCTCTTGCCGCTTGTTATACATTTTTCCAATCGTATCATTCTTACCTCTAATTCGTATCATTTTTGAAACGATTGATCAAGTGAATTTCTCAAAGTCAACAAGACGGTCGATCATTGAGAATTTTCTTGCATTGCATTTGCTGAAATTCGTGAATTTTTTCAATGAGCAAGGATTGGGTCAGTATGCTCTGTTTTATTTGAGAAATCTGGAAAAGCAGGAAGTAGATTTCTTGATAATTAAAGATCGGCGACTGTATTTAATGATCGAATCAAAAGCGTCGAATGAAAATATATCGAAGTCATTACTCGAATTTGCGAAACAAATAAAACCAAAATACTCATTTCAGTCGGTTTTTAATATAGAATATATAGGAAAGGATGTATTTCAATTAGAAAACCAATGGTAATCCCTATGAAAACATTGTTATCACAGTTACTCTGAGGAGTCTCTACTGCGCTGCTTTCATCAAGGTACTTCTCAGGCTTCACATCATACGGGTGCCAAACCCCCGGCATTTCGCTAGCGTCAGAAATTTTTTTAACTTTACTTTACTCATTTCAAAGTACATCAATATTAAATTTCAAACAGCTCCTAGATAGAGTCGTCACAAGATTTATGATATACTGAGAAAAATTGTGATAGGAAAAAAAATGGAAGACGAAAGCATCCATAGGCACGACATATCTGATGAATTTTGGAGCAAGTTGGAACCAATATTGCCGGGAAGAAAAGGCAGCTGGGGAGGACAAGCCAAGGACAACCGTAGGTTTACAAACGCAGTGTTTTGGATTCTGCGAACTGGAGCGCCATGGAGGGATTTGCCGGCATAGTACGGAGGCTGGAAGAACACGCATTGCAGGTTTTGTCGATGGAGAGACCAAGGCATCTGGGAGAAACTAATGGAACAACTTATAGGCGAACGCGAACTGGAATGGATAATGATCGACGCGAGCTACGTGAAGGCGCATGCGC
>CACWKL010000078.1 GCA_902761495.1 uncultured Pseudomonadota bacterium | reverse complement strand
TCCATAGAAAATTTGAGAAAAACTATGGCCTTATTTGCTCGATTTCGTATCAATGGCTCTATCGATGAATTGTTCTCATTGCTAAAGTGAAACTCTCGAAAAAATTACATATCAATCAATTTTCTGTTGCTTTAAATACTCTTCAAACGTATCCGGTTTACCATCAGGAAAGAGCAATTTTCGCATAAACTCCGAACCTTTTCCTTGGCAATTCCCTATGGCGTAGCGGACTGCTGCTCCTATGACCTTGACGCTGCTTGTCGACGGAATTCTCATTTCCACTGACGGAGTTTTTCCGTCCGGGTCTCCCCAACTATCCGTCGTTAGATGATAGAGAGAACTAAACGTAATGAATTTACCATCATTTTCAACCGACACGTGCTGCATGTTTTTCAGCAGAGCGGTCTTTGTTTTATATTCGTATTCTTTCATCATTTTTTGAAGCCAATCTTGATAACGTGCGGCACAAGCAACCGGAGTTGTCCACTCTCTTCCTGGATATTTCTCCTTTATCCATTGTCGAGTTACTTTTCCATCTATTAGCGCTTGGCGATCCTCTTCACTTATTGATACATCTCTGCTCTTTGCAAATGCTTTTAACAAGGATTCTCCGATGGTTTTATAATCGGCCAATGGATTCAGATACATATCTTCTCCATACGGATCTTGCTGAATCCAACCAGAATCAGAGCAAGTGTATATTCTCATAAATTTCTCATTACATTTTATACCGACGTACTTATTCATAGTTATTTACCTATTTTTGTTATTACCATTTTCACATTATTTAATTCACCGTATTCAACTGCTCTCATGACTTGTTCCATCTGTGCTTTCCCTGTATTAGCAGGAATTCCTAACTGAATTTCTCGAGTTTTGATTTTTGCCGCCGTAACGGGAACTGGTAGTCCCTTTCCATATTGTGTAAAATCCAAAGTCTTATCAACATACCCCTTCAGAGTACTGTAAATACCTTCTGGATTCAATAATCTCGCTGGTGTATTTGTATTCAAAGTCTTGGCGCTGACTGCTCGACCTGTATCTGCATCCCAGAAATCAAATGTTTTAAAGTTTTTCGGTAGTCTGATTTCCGAAAACTCCGGCAATGTTGCAAGGTAATTCTCAAAAGCCATGCCGTAACCCGTTTCTCCGCCTATTGCGCCTTCCCAGTTCAACCCGATTTTCGCGCCTGAAACGTTGCCTTTGCATAATCCAAATTTTCCACCAAGAGAAATTCGGAATTTTGACATTGCAACAGCTTTATTTAATGATCCAATCCCCTTAGCAGTGGCTCCCGGGGCGAAAATTTCTGCGGCAATTTGTACGGTATCTCCCGTGTTTTGAGCGACACGCTGACTGAATCCCAAGTCATCTCGCATAAATCTTCTGGTGTGAGTGCCCAGCCACTCGAAGCCCTCTCCGATTTTGTGAAATGCTCCGGAAACAACATTTCCAGTTGCATCATCCAGAGCAGACATCCCTTCTCCAACTTTCGCTGCTCCTTTGAAGATAAAGTAACCTGCTTCAAGACTCGCCAGTTGTTCCGGATCGTTTTGCGCATATCTCGGTAATCTTGATATCCTTGTTTCGAAATAGTCGTCGTATGTCATTGTGTTGGCTTCATGAGCCAGATCTGAAAAAGTCTCTGCATGCTTTCAAAAATTAGAGAAAAATTTGGCAGTTTTTATAAATTCTTGTGGTCATATTCCGACGGAAAAACAATCTTGTACGAAGATCACAAAAAAGGTTGGATTCCCGCAAGCAACGGATTGTCCGAGCGAATCAGCACAGATCTAAAACGACGCGGATTTAAGTTTCTCGGTCCAACTACTGTCTATTCCCATTTGCAAGCCTGCGGCGTAATCAATGTCCACGGAATCGACTGCGAACGCTACAAAAAAATCATTGCGAAATATCCAACAATCAAAAAACCGAAGGATGATGAAAAAGGTGTTCGGTATTTTGGGGATTAGATGATAGATAACAATATCCTGAACGAACCTCAATTATTGTTGCTACAGGAACTACACTCTCTACGTGTTCAGTCCCATATTGTAGGGAAGGAGAATATAAGTTAGAATGTAAAGAAAAGGAGGCATTATGGGACAGATATTACACGGCTGCGTCCGGACGACAGAGGCGGTGCGTCGGGAGATACAAAATAGTAAAGAGAGCGTGAAAGCGTTGTCGGAGAGGCTCGGTCTCAACTACAAGACGGTTTTGAA
>CACWKL010000077.1 GCA_902761495.1 uncultured Pseudomonadota bacterium | reverse complement strand
AAATACAGCATTGTTTACAATGGGACAACCGTAACTGTCGTAAAAAGAACCCGCCAAAATTCGGCAGATATCAACAATCCACATTACTCCACAGAAGCCCGCAGTGAACAGATACAGTATGCCCATACCGACTCTTCCGGCGTAAAACTGATGTAATCCAAAATAACCGCCAAAGAAACATAAAAGGAAGGCAATCGTTTGATTCTTATTACTTGGAACAGAGCTTCTTTGATTTGATACGGTATTATTCTTTCTCGATGACCTTGAACTTGTTTCGGTTACATAGGTTAAACCTTTGATTGGTGTTTTAAAGGTATGGCGCGTTCCACCACCAGCTTTTTTGGTATAGCGGTAACCCTTAGTTCCTACACTCCATCCTACTCCACGTTTTGAAAAATTAATTCTGAAAGGTCCTATCTTTGTCGAACGACGATATCGAAATCCCATTTTCAAGTCTCCTAATCTGATAATAAACAATATTGCTCTATAAATCTTAGCAAGATTATATCACATTATCGATAAGATGTCAATTATTTTCATGATTTTTTGGGTTTATTATCTTGACTTATGACATCTTCTGTGGTATTTGTTTGTTCCGAGAAAGGACAGGTGAACAACATGAATACCATACAAGACTTATACTACGGACGAATATCGCCTTACGAAATGAGCATTTCAACCACACCCGAATATCAGAAGCTGAAAACTTTGGCGGACAAGAACGAGGATCTGTTAAAAGAAAAACTCTCCGACGAGCAGAAGAAACTGTTAGAGAAACTCACCGAATGCATTACCGACATATCCTCGATCTCGGAACGGGATATGTTCATCGCCGGATTCCGACTTGGCGTAAAGCTCATGATCGATGTCATGAAAGACGATTAACCACCCCTGTTGCCCCACGTAAGCCGCTGTGAGCGATTGATTCCGCTCAATCGGAAAAGTTACCGCCCTCCACCCAAAAAAGGCTTGAATCAGGGGATTTGAGCCTTTTGAGGTTTTGATAGAATGTCCAACGCATACGGATATTGGTAATGCGATTATTTGGGGATTAAGCAAAATCATCCAGAGTTTATATACCTAATATATAAAATCCATTATACTTTTCTGCTTGTTTTAACCAATTAACAAACTGATTGTATTCTGCTGGCTTATCGTTGAGTAACCTTTCTATGAGTCTTTTAACAAAATCGGAATAGTAGTAGTTTATTCCATAAACATCAAGTGATCCACTTTTTAGGTTGTTAAATATGCCATCATCAAAATACTTACCATATATTGATATGAAGTCAGCAATTTCATGAACATATAGGGACTCATTTTGCCAACTTTTTATATTTTCTACCGCAACAATCTCTTTAATGGGGGTTTCTTTTGGCATTCTACAAAACTGTATTTCCAGAAATGCAGAACCGCTGATTATTTCGCGGTCAGGAAAACATGAATCCGCCGGAAGGAAAACATTGATACGCGGGTAGGAAAATGCCAATCCGCGCTAAGAACGCAGTAATACGCCAAAGGAACGCACCTCGTGTAGGGAACATCGGAGTTTACTGCAAGACGACCGCCACCCTTGACAGAACCTGAAAGAAATGCTGACTGGTCTGCGCCGACGGTGACGAACTCAAGAACAGCTAAGTTGATTCACCGTCGACCGGTTATTGTAGCATTTCTTTCAGAACCCGTCAAGGGCAAGCCTCCTAAAGTCGGTGGCTACCTTTTGCCTCCGGTTCCGAATCTAAGAACAGCTTGTCACATCGTGGAAAGTGCGTTCCTTGCGCGGATCGGTGCGTTCTTCGTTTCGAATTGGTGCGTTCCTTGTTTCGAATTGCCGTTTTCCTTGTTGCGAATTGGTGCGTTCCAGACCGCGAAATATTCAACCGCCAAATTTTCTTCTTTCTTCTTGCGAAGGAAATGTCAATAACAACATTATTGTGTCCTTTCGGAATTTTGATAAATATCGGATTTCGGATTACTATCCCTAAAGTCGTAAAATATAGACTCAAAACCAAAACGGACAAAAGAGCGTGAGATCAGCGCCGAGAAAAAAGCCTAAAATACGTTATTTGATGCAGTTATGCCTTGACTTTTATTTGAGTGTGTGATATAATTTATATATACTCAAACAAGGAGATGTCAAAATGCCGGCAAAACCGTCAGGTGAAATCAAAACCAAGATCGTCCATCAAACGCAAAAGAACGGTGATATCTACGTTTTAGAGCGAAAGACGATT
>CACWKL010000076.1 GCA_902761495.1 uncultured Pseudomonadota bacterium | reverse complement strand
TTCATCTGATATGTCTTGCCTATGTGTATCTTTGTCTTCCCTTTTGCTCATACATCAACCACTTTTTCCATTTCAATATAACGCAGTTTTTGTGACGACTCAATCTAGAAGAGACATCTACAACTGCTGTGACAGTTCCAGCATAAATCCAAGCCAAGCAAGCATATAAAATTCTTAAGTTCATTTTTATCCCTTTCTTTACTTATTTGGGATTAATTGGTTGATTAATAGTTAACTTTTAAAATTATTTGATTTCATGTCATTATTCTGCCCAGATTTCTTCGAGCAAATTTCAGATAAGCGGATTTGAACTTGTTCAAAAATTCTGGCATTCCGTTTTTTTCGATACGAATTGTTTTTTCGTGATTCGGGAATACCTCTTCGAGAATTTTTGTGACGTCCGATGAATTTTCAAAGTCTATCTCCATGGAAATAATTTCTAGTTTTCCAGTGTTTAGATTATAGATACATTCGCTGACATTCCAAAAATCTTCAGCTCCTTGAAAAGGGCCTGTTTCTATATCTTTATTCAGAACTCCCGCCAGGGACGCAACCGTAGATATTGACGGTCGCATTTTCAAGTATAAATTTCCGTTGGAACCCAGATTCGGATAGCCAACGATTCCATCCAAGGCACGATCTCCTAACATCGATACGTCCTGTATATACAAATTTTCTTTTTCGATCAAACACAGAACGATGTCGGTAAAAGTTCCCGATCCGCCGGAATTATAGCTGCGCATTATTACGTGTTTTCCATTCAAATTGCCGAGATAACAGCATTTTATGTAAGCACGTTTTTCGTCCGATTCCAGTTTTCCGGAAGCGCATTTGTTTCTATCGATCTTACTGTAAACTATATCTGACTTCTGAGACTTGGAGCTGTTCGCCGCAAGCTCTTTTTTCGATGCTGAAATGATTCGAAACTTTTGTCCCTTTTCCATGAAATAGTTATCATTAAAACTTAAGTGAAGCATGTTTTCGATTACAAAATTCGCGGTGCAATCATTCGATTCAATAATATTTGAGGTTGAATTCTCCGAAGAACTTGAATATTCCGCGCAACCAACCAATAATCCGAAAACACAACTGAAAATCGCAAATTTTTTTCTCATTTTTATCTCTTCGATCTGATTCTATTAAGATCATACGCGAAAAATTATAATAAAATGTTTATTTTTGTGAAAAATAGATTTCGAAGTTTTTTTTGATTTATATCATTAAGGGAATCTACACTATTATGTTTAAATGAGTTTAATAAATATTAATAAACGTATTGTATAATATGCCAAATTCGGAGAAAATCGATGCCGACTTTCTGATTTTGGGTTGCGATTTCACTTTTAATGAATTGAGCAGCGTTAATTACGAATCAGTTCGAGCTGGTACGGATGAATTCGTTTCTGTACGTGATCGGCTGCGTTTAGTGAGGAGTTTTTATTGGTCTTTTGTTAATTTGAGGATTTTAGAATGAAAAAAGTTTTGTTAATTGCTTTGATTACAGCACAGAGTGATATTCAAGCTATGTCGCTTAAAAGTAAGATCAGTAAAATGCTTCCAAGGCACGATTATACACGGACAACGGTTGTACGGGAAACGAAAGATGAAGAAAGAGAATTCACAAACGCGAAGAGGGGATCCCGAAAAAATTCTCTCCCTATACCAATAAAGACTATAAAAAAAAAGGAAGTTCCTTCGAATTTGTCAGACGTTGGAGATTTAGATTACATATTAAACTTTCGGAAAGGAGAAGTATTTTCCTCAAACGGATTTACTCAATCATTGCAGAATTTTAACAGAACGGACAAAGACGAATGCATTTTCGATATGGAACCAGATACCCAGCAATTTACTTCGGTAAGCACCATATCAAATTATGCAGAGCAAACACCCGGATATACCTTATCGGAGGAATATTTTCCGTCTTTTTATCGACATGATATTCAGGAATCTCAACACGGGATATTTTACAATACGAGGAGACGAAAAAGCAGCATCGATAGGTACTATGATAAATATGAAACAAACAAAAAAAATCACTCTCCTGGAGTTTTGACCAATTCAGACAAAGAGACTATGACTACATATGGATTAACTTTATGCGAAGAAATATTACCAAAAGAAAATAGGGAAAACCTTATACGTATATTCAGGGATAAATGTTGTGACTGGTCGTTTAAAATTGTGAAACAGGAAAAAGAAATTTATATAGGAGAATTGGATTCAAAGAGACGATTGGTATTCTGTAGTGATGTCGAGAAAGTTGTACGTAACGGTGAGAAAATGTACATTCTTGGAAAAAGTGTCCCCTTTCTTTTGATGGTCACTACATAAATCGATTAAATGAGGTTTTTTTAGAATTGGCACAAAATCCCATCGGTGCCGAATTACTGCATACAGTAATTACAAAGCGTATTTCCTGCCATATGCCTAAGTTAGCGTTTATTCCTGTTCAAAATACTAATATAAGCTTGGAAGCAGGGAATTTAGTTCAGCGTCAATTGGCACGATCTAATCATGAAATAGATAAATATTTAATAAGAGACAAATTTATACTATACAACCCGGAATGTCCTTCTGATTCGAATGTCAGGGTGGTCAAATATGATTCTCAATCAGATAAATGTGTGCTTGCCGTGAGGGACGTACCTTTTAGAGTATCCTTGTTTAACACTCTGGTCCACTCTTTGCATGAGAATGGCGATCAGATGGAGGAAGGAGTCTCATTCATAAAAAGTCGACCGAATAATGCTGTGATGGCTACAGATTTTAAGGAAGAAATACCTGAAACGGTAATAACAATTTCGAGTTTTTGGTTAAAAGAGGTTCTTTATGTTAACGACGGAGGATATAAGGTAATGTTCGGGCTACCTTCTGATGAAAAGAATCTTCTCTGCGAAGCGGCCTACACTGCCAGTGAAGGGTATATTCGAATGTCAGCCAGAAAATATTACGACGTTATTACCAAAGTTGAAGAATCATTTAAAGAATTTACTGATCAAAAACAAGAACACACTGATTCCAATTATAAATTAACTCACAAACAATGGGATGACATATTGTCGCAATATATCGAATTAGATGAAGATGGGTTTCTTTTCAAAGAGTTCCTTACCCAGAATAATAATTGTTCGAAATCCGGAAAAGGGATGTATAAACGCTTTGTAATTCATAAATAGTTACCAGAGACATAATTTCCCGCTAATTGCGGCAGGGGATTTTTATTTTCAGTAAGCGGTCACTCATCTTGCGTGAGAAGAGCTCAAGAATTTGAACAACAAAAGGTCTGCTTTTTTACAGAGTTTTTTGTCATCAAAATGGCAACAAAATTTTTAACTTATTTTTTTTGTAAAAACAAAATATTAGATTGTGTCGTCACAAAAACTGCGTTATATTGAAATGGAAAAAGTGGTTGATGTATGAGCAAAAGGGAAGACAAAGATACACATAGGCAAGACATAT
>CACWKL010000075.1 GCA_902761495.1 uncultured Pseudomonadota bacterium | reverse complement strand
AAACATTCTATTATTTTTTTGATCTTATATTTGCTTAATCTGCTGTATTTCATGCCTTTTACCCTACATCTTTTTCAAGATGATGGTCTAGAGCCTTATATATTTCCAAATGCATTTAAGGATGAAATTTGTAAAGAAAAAAGCTGGAAGTTATACAGAAAAGTCCTGAAAGAAAAGGGAATTATGCTTACCTACAGAGATGGGAAGGACATACGTTATACCATCAATGAAAAAAGAATAAGAATGGTTACTTTGTGTTTTGGATAAACGCTGTTTTTAAGATGGACACCGTGGACACGTGGACAGTGTCTGAAATATAAACGTTTGGAGTCGTTTATTTTGTGGACAGCAAGATCGTCTGTCCGCGTTTTAAATTTCTGTCCTGGACGCTGTCCACCTTAAAAAAACCTTGAATCCCTTGATACTCAGTGGGTGTCCACGCTGTCCCCTCAATTTTTCAATCATAGAGAAGAAAGCCGTTTACAAATTTAATCAAATCACTCTAATAGCCAATCGATTGCGTTTATTTGCTTTATTCCGTTGTAAAACGTTGTCGGAAGATCATCCATTGTTATCAGATACTTTCGGTTATGGTCGGTGACGGCCTCCAATGAGCATAATTCTCGAGCAAGGGTGTTCTCATTTTTAACTGTATAAGCCACTTGATAATATTCAGTTTCTCCGTTTTTAAGTGCAACAAAATCGATTTCCAAAGCACCGACTTTTCCTACGTAAATCTCATATCCTCTGCGCAGCAGTTCCAGATATACAACATTTTCCAAAACCTGCCCGTAATCAACATCTCGACTTCCCAGAAGAAAATATCTCAATCCAATATCTGCAACGTAATATTTATCCCGTGACTTGAGATATTGCTTTCCCCTTACGTCGTAACGACCAACTTTGTGCAAAACATAGCTATTAATAAGTCCAGAGAGATAATTCTCTACCGTATGAGTAGATATTTTGCGACCATCAGAGGTCATTGTGTCGCTTATGCTTTTGATCGACGAAAGATTTCCTATGTTTTTAAACATGAAACGAATCACATCCTCAAGCACCAAGCTATTCAAAATATTGTTACGCGACATAATATCTTTCAAAACAATCGTACTGTAAAGTCCACTTAAATAATCGCGAATTAAATCTCGATTTCCGTTTAGCTCAGTAGTATACGGAAAAGAACTGTTAACAAGGTAATCCTTGAACTTTCTTCCCAAATCGGTTTTATCTGAAAAAGACGAAAGATATTCATTAAAAGACAGCGGTAGCATATTAACCGCAACATATCTTCCAGAAAGCAAAGTCGCCAATTCTCCCGATAACAAATGGGCATTTGATCCTGTTATGTAAATATCGACATTCGGAAGAAGTTGCAGGCTGTCTACGACCTTTTGAAAATTCTCGACGTTTTGAATTTCATCAAGAAAAATATAATTCATTTTGTCCGTTATTAGTTTAGATTTGATATGCTCATGCAGCACGCGATAATTAAGAAGATGTTCGAAGTCCATGTTTTCAAAATTTATGAATTGAATCTGATCTTTTGTTACTCCGTTCTCGAGAAGATCTTTTTGAAACAATTCAAATATAGTGGATTTCCCGCATCTGCGAATGCCCATGATAACCTTGATTACATTCTTATCCTTAAATTGATGCAATTTCTTTAAATATTCAGGTCTGTCTATCAAATCCGTATCCTTTTAATCACTTTTAGAAAATAATATCTAAAACTCTCAAAATTTGCAAACTTTTTGAAATGTATTTCTAATTTTTAAAACAATGTGGGGCTAGCAATTTTTTTAGAAAACAAACCCCACAGTGAATTGAAACGATTACACTGTTTCCGAAAAAGTTATCACTAATGCAAAGATATATAGCATAATTATATTTCCAGAAATCCCAAGCATCATTGAAAACCAACCGATCTTATGCTACTCCTGAAGAAGTTTGAGTAGTACGTGTAGTTTTTGTAGTGACAATTGATGTCCGCTTGAGTTGCATAAACGGGCGGAATGCATAATTCGCGAAAGTGATGCTTTCGGAACACTTTTGTTTTGGGAAATCATCATTTTGGCGCGACGTGTGCTGCTCAAAATGGAAGAAAAAGGAGGTTTGTTTATGAAACAGTATGTTAAATTTCTGAAATTTTTGTGGGTGATTTTAATCGCTCCGGCTCTCTACGGAGCAACTGATAAACCGTAGTTTGGGATAAGACAAAAAATGCCGAGAGATAGCGTTCAGTTTGTTGAAGTAGTTAAGAAAGCGTTGGGAGTGAATGACATAAATTCGCAGAAAGAAGCCGTGGATGCGCGCGGTGTGCCGGTCCGATGCATTGTTACAGACGGTGTCACGGCTGATTGCGCAAAAGCTGGAGAACTTGTCGAAAATGTCGGAGCGC
>CACWKL010000074.1 GCA_902761495.1 uncultured Pseudomonadota bacterium | reverse complement strand
AAATTTTTAACAAAGCTGAGGAAGCAAGATGCAAAGAGAATCGTGAGTAAGATTGAGCAGTATGCAGAAGATCCGACGGCACTGCAAAATCAGGTAAAAAAGCTCACAAACAGCATTTATTTTCGGCTTAGAGTTGGAAATTACAGAGTGATTTTTTCTGAGACGGGAGAAGTAATGAAGATAGAAAAGATCGGAAACAGAGGAGACATATATAGAGGAGTATAGATGATGGAAGCACAAGTTTTGCAACTAAACGGTATGAAATATGCGGTTTTACCTTACGAATCATATGCGAAAATGATTGAAATTCTGGAAGATGCGCGAGACATCGCTGATGCCAAGGAAATCGCTGCGCGCATAGAAAGAGGAGAGGGCGAATATTTTCCGTCTGAGGTGGTGAATGCTATTTTGGACGGAGAAAACAAAATTAAAATCTTCCGAGAATATCGAGGAATAACTCAAGAAGCTCTGGCGGAAAAGATAAACAAGAGCGTTGCGATGATTCGCAAGTTGGAAAACGGATCAAGCGACGGAAGCATAAGCACAATAAAAGCCATATCTGATGCGCTGAAAGTTGATGTTGAAATGTTGATTTAAAATTTGTTGAGATCAGGGCAGGGGGATTTCGATTTTGTAATTTTTGTAATAAAAGCCCCATTGATTTTGCTGAGTTTTTTTGATCAAATATGCTTAAAACGAATGAAAGTGCAAGATGAGCATATTTGTAGGAAGAGACTCTGAGATAGGAGTTGCCAAAGGTCAGTTAAAACAATCTGCTTCAAGAATCATAGTGATTAATGGAAGACGGAGAATAGGGAAAAGTACTCTTGCGGAAAAAATAGCGGAAGGATATAGGTTTTTCAATTTTTCTGGATTATCTCCGAGCAATACAGCGAATGATTCAAAAAATCAGATGGATCATTTTTTACGTCAGCTATCTAAACAGACAGGGAATACCTATGAATCTGGTTCAGATTGGTATGATGTTCTCTGTGTTTTCGCAAAAGAAATACCTTCTCAAGAAAAAATAGTAATTTTGTTTGATGAAATTTCTTGGCTGGCGAGTGGGGATCCTCATTTTGTGGGTAAGTTAAAAACTTGGTGGGATCAGGAAATTTTTCATGGGAAAAATGTGTTGTTGATATTCTGTGGGTCGGTTTCAACATGGATTGAAAAGAATATTATCAACAGTACGGCTTTTTACGGACGGATTTCCGCAGTCATAAATCTGCAACCGTTGTCGATTACGGACAGCGTAAAGTTATTGAAATATAAGAATTTCCAAGGATCACCATTTGAGTTTTACAAAATTTTGGCAGTTATGGGAGGAATTCCCTGGTACCTAGAACAAATTGACGAATCCCAAACCGCGGATAAAAATATAGAAAATTTGTGTTTCAAGAGAAATGGTCTGTTACACAGTGAGTTTGAATATATCTTCAATGATGTTTTTTCAAAATACGGGAATATTTATCATCAAATGTTGAGTGTTCTCAGTGAAGGAATGAAGAACTTAGCGGAAATTCGAAAAGCGGTAAATTACGCAGAAAGTGGACAATTGAGTAATCTAATGAATAACTTGATAGTGTCAGGGTTTGTAACAAAACACGAACAGTGGAATTTCAAAACTTGCTCACTGAAAAAGCAAAGTCTTTATAGATTAAGTGATCCATATACACGGTTTTATTTGAAGTACATAAAGCCAGCAGGAAATTTAGAAAAGCTGCCGACGGGCTTTGAGAGCATAATCGGAATACAAATGGAAAATCTGTTGATACAAAACAGAAAATTGATCATGAATGAATTGAATATCGATAATGTGTTAAGAGACAGTCCATATTTGCAAAAAGCGTCATCGAGCAGAAGGGGTTGCCAAATTGATTATTTAATTCAAACTGAAACAAATAATTTGTTCTTGTGTGAGTTCAAATTTAGAAAAAGATATTTAGGAAATGAAATTATTGATGAAGTAAAAGAAAAAATGGATAGACTTGTTATACCTCGCGGGATGGCGGTAGTTCCAGTGTTGTTTCATATTGGAGAAGTCAGTCATACTGTATATGAAAGTAGGTTTTTCTATAAAACAATTGATTTAGAGAACTTTTTGGTAGAGTGAGTTGATGATGAAATCATACTCCGCAGTGGTTTCTACGAAGGAATAGAAATGATTTACAGTTGGACGAACTGATGTTGAGATGTTGATTTGAGGTTTAGCAGGGGCGTTTTCCTAGATCCTGTCGTCACAAGATATTTCCCCAAATAGCCAAGCATCTGATCTGAACAGAAGCAAGGAATGAAGACAAATTTTTGCAATATCTGGTTGCAACGCCTCGCCAGCGTTTCAGATGTAAAAATGCGTTTTCGACTAACCTTCTGATTTTATACACTTTTTTGTCGTATTTTCTCTGAATTTTTCGATTTTTTCGCGGAGGAATAACTACTTTCATATCTAAACTTTCAGCAGTTTTGA
>CACWKL010000073.1 GCA_902761495.1 uncultured Pseudomonadota bacterium | reverse complement strand
TCGGATCCTTTCGGCATCTCCCGGCTCAGGCACATCCACTCCCTCGCCTTTCAGATAATCTATGAGGCTAACCAAATCATCAAAATACAAAGCCACTCCCAACGCGGTTGCACCTGCCGCTACAGTAGCGAATGCTCCTATTACAGTTATCGGATCTTTCAAAACCGGCTTTAACGTCCATTCGAGTGCTGTTTGTATAGTATTTGCTACGGTTTTATCTTCTATTTTCAGCTTTTCCTTTATAAATTTACTGAATCCGTCGCTTATCTTTTCGTCGTCTGTTCTTTCTAACTGGACCTTCAGTCCTTCTCCTTTCTCTTCATTTAGATATTTCACAAAATCAATTAAGTCGTAATATGTTAACTTTGACTCGGACAGGCCTACTACTTTTTCTTTTACTTTATCGATCGTTACTTTTTCGCCTTCATCCAATCCATCACTTTCATCCAGTTCTTTGAAATATTTTGCTAATGCATAGGCCCTAATCTTATCTATATCCCCTACTTCACGTCCTGAATCGTAATACTCTTCTACCTCTACTTCGAGCTTTTCCAGATCTGTCATCTCCACTTTTATCTTGTCGGAGATCTCTTCCTCTTTTTGCATGTAGCTCACAAATGTGCCCAGCTCTTCGAAGGTGAAAACTACTTTGGACTTGACGTCGTCCGTCGTCGCCGGCACTTCTTCATCCTGTGATGCTTCAGCCTTGTTGTTCAAAATCGTTATCACTTCGCTCAGCTTCGTTTTGGCCGTTTCTATTTCCTCGTCTGTCCCCTCCGGCAGTGAGGCTATATCCTCAACTTTCAGATATTCTCCCACATTCTCCATTGTTGTTCTTTTTAAGTTCCCCGACGGCTTCATGTCTTCAGCGTCCAGACATTTCTTTAACGCTTCCAGATGATCGTAACTCAGGTTTGTTGAAAAGTCTGGATCATCCTTATAAAACGCATCCTTAACATATTTTATGACATCCGAACTATATACATCATCGGTACCCCTTCCCACCAAATATTCTGCTATTTTTTCGAGTTTCTCGTCCTCATTTGGCAATAAACCTGTTATTGGATTACCTGGTAAATACCCTAATATATATGCTTCTACTGCGTCTCTTATCTTTTCTTTATCTGTTTTAGTATCATCGACTGGCAAAAGTTTCCTAGCTTCCAGAGGGACTTTTTCCAAATCAGTTACGTATAGAGAGTTTCTGTCTGTTTTACAAAATTCCTTTAGGTCTTCTGTTATTTCATGTAGGGTTTTTGTTTGTCGTTCAAGCATATAAGCATAATCGTCAATCTCCCAAATCCCTGTTCCGTCAGCGGATTGGATCATCATCATTAAAACGGGTATGCTGACTTTCGTCATCGTTAATTTCATTCAAATCCTCCTACAAAAAATGAAAGAATTCCTATCAAATTCTCTCTGGCAACAAATCAAATATGGTATTTAACTCCCAATCTGAAACTGTGCTCTCTAAAATGTTCCTTCATTTTAAATTTATAAATTCCAAACCTCTTTGTTTCGGCAGTACCCTTTGAATTCCTCCATGTATATTCATATTCCGCAAAAACCGATAATTTTTCACAAATCAAGCGTTCCACTCCGGTCCCTATAACAAATAATGGACATGCTAATTTTTCTTTAGAACCAAAAAAAGAAACCACTCCATCATCGTAATTGACTTGAGTTTCAATATTTCGCCACTTCATTCCGGCGATTCCGTAAATTAGGGTATTTATGTCGTTAAAATAATAACCGCCCATGGCTCTAATTCCCCCAGAAAATCCGGATGTTGAGAATATTGCATTAAAATAAGGACCAATAGTTGCTAATTTTTTGTGAGATTTACCAAAAGAAAGTTCTCCGACTGCGCCAAAATACCAATTATTTTTAAAAAAGGAGTAACCGAAGCTTATTGCCGGATTGATGTTGCAACATTTTTGTTTAAAAAGTTCATTTGTATTTACTTTTTTCCAGAGGCCTGTCCAAGGATCAGGAAATACCGTATAATCGCAATGATAAAGACCATGCTTTACATATAAACAATCATATGCTAGATTAAAGCCGATGGAACTGCCTGATGGAGGATTCTTTGCGCAGCTGGGGTTTTGTGCGTAGCTCAGCAGCAAGGCAAAGTAGAGTAGAGTAATCTGGCTCAGGCGGTTTTTTACAGAAACACATCTCACTTTCTCAAATCCTTCTATCTTATGCCACTTTATCATATCCTCCGTTCAATGTCAAGTTTTGCAAGGTTTTAAAGAACACCAAATTTGATGATTTTACAGTTTGATCAATAAGTTAAGTTTTTCTTCGCAAAAAGTTTTTTTATGACACTCATAATTGTCAGCGTACGTATAAGGCATGTGCTCAGGTTTCATATCGTCGTACATTTTTGTTAAGGCCGTTGAAAATACTTAGATGTTTCGTCCCACATTGTAGGGATGGAGAATACAAGTTAGAATCGAAAGAAAAGGAGGAATTATGGGACAGGTATTACACGGTTGCGCCCGCACG
>CACWKL010000072.1 GCA_902761495.1 uncultured Pseudomonadota bacterium | reverse complement strand
TGAACGGCTTAACTCCGTGGGAATTTATCATTAAGGAATGAAAATCTGAACCAAAATTGTTTAGAATTAGTCCTGCTCCCTACAATGTGGGACTGAACATCTAATTATCCTGCTGTTTTAGAAAAAAATCTAAACGACAATATCTTTAAACATTACGAAAAAGATGTAATCTATAAAATTTAAAAAGACCGACATTTGACAAATTTTCTTTTATGTAATACAATTGTATTACATAAGTGGAGGTTATCATGCTGTCGATAAGACTTGATAAAAATATGGAGAAGTCCTTGGAAGATATCGCTAATATTACTCAGGAATCCAAATCTACTCTGATTAGAGAGGCTCTTGCCCAGTACATTGAAGATAAATTAGATTATTTTGCTGCGGTAAAAGCTATGAAAAAAATGCGCAAGACTTATTCTTTAGATGAAGTTTTAGCCGAGTTCAGAGATGAGCTATAAGATTGAAATTTCTGATATTGTCAGGAAAACTTTAAAAAAAATGGATTCAATATCTCGAAAACGGATACTGTCTTATATCGCGGGAGTGCTTGCGAAAATAGATAATCCGAGACTGTTGGGAAAATCTTTGACTGGAAATTTCGGAGGTTTTTGGAGATACCGGACAGGAAACTTCAGAATTATCTGCAAAATTGACGATGATCGGTTGATTGTTTTGGTTGTAAAAGTCGCGCATCGCAAAGACGCATACGAAGATTAAGCCTAAAAAAATCATTGCGAAAAAGAAAAATCTTAAAGAACTGAAATCTGCGCAATTCAGAAACCCATCAGCTAAGCCGGTGGTTCACAGGATGCGAAAAACTCCGCCATTGCGACGGAGCAAATTATTAGTTTTCTTAAATGAAGCTCTACTTTACAGCATCTTTCAGTGTTTTTCCAACCTTAAATTTCACGGTCTTCGTGGCTGGAATTTGCATCATCTTTCCCGTCTGAAAGTTGCGTACCTGCCGTGCTGATCTTGTCGCTACTGAAAATGCTCCAAACCCAGGAATTACAATATCTCCGCCATTCTTTAGCTCCTTCTGAATCGTCTCAATTATCGAATTCAAGCAACTTCCGACATCTTTTTGAGACATCTCGCAGCATCCCGCGACTTTTTGAATTAATTCTGTCTTAGTCATTTTTCCCTCTAACGTTACAACTTTTCGAGAGTAGCATTGTTGTTACAAGGATTGCAATATTCGAGCCACTTTTGCATTAATACTACAACAAATATTCCGCGTAATTTTCCCGATTGATCGCAGAAAATTGCGGTCTATACTCTTCCATAAAGATTTTTGGAAGTTTTACCTTCTGATTCGGCGAATATTTAAACTCGTAAGCTCGCAATATACCGTCAAATTCTTCGATAAAATCGATTTCTTTTCCCTCATACGTGCGCCAAAAATAATTATTTGGAAAAAAGCCTTTGTTGTGAGCTTTTTTGATCAACTCTGTGATGCAAAAATTTTCCCACAGAGCCCCAACATCATTTCTTAAATTGAGCGGAGCAAACTGATTTATGATTGCATTTCGAATTCCTAAATCATAAAAATATATTTTTCGCGTTTTTTTCCCAACCTCTTTGCGTAAATTCCGACTGAAAGCTGGCAGAACAAATAACACAAAGCATTTTTCTAACAATTCGACGTATTTCTGTAATGTTTCGATACTGATCCTTAAAGATGAAGCCAATTCATTATAAGAAACTTCACTGCCAATCTGTAATGCTAATTGTGTAAGCAAATCCGTAAGCAACTGAAAATGTTTTAATCCTTCTAATGCAAAAATATCTTTATACAGATATCCATTGGTGATGTCGGTAATTTCTCGTTTCATTTCTTTTTCTGATTTATTTACTACGGTTGGATATAGTCCAAAACGCAAAATGTGCTCAATACTGGAGTCAGTTTGTAAGAAATCCGTGGTAATTTCGTTTAAAGAGAAGGGGTACAAAGTGAAATAACGAGCTCTTCCGACAAGGGGGTCTCCTATTTTATTCGATAATTCAAAGCTGGACGAACCTGTAGCAATAATCTGCAATTTTGGAAAGGAATCATGCAGTAATTTCAATGAAAATCCAACGTTTCTTACAATTTGAGCTTCATCAAAAACAATTAAATCGTATTGAGAAAAAGCACGCCGAAAATTTTCTATAGTCGTATCTTCCAGTACCCTACGTATTCTAACATCTTCGCAATTGAAGTAATTTGATCTTTTTTTCGGATATTTGTTTAGTATGTGCTGTACCAACGTAGTTTTGCCGACCCTTCTTGTTCCGTATATCACGATAACTTTATCTTGAAAGAGAACTTCCTGAATCTCTAATAAAGTATCTCTAATAATTTCCATAACTTTTCTCCATTAACCTGAGATATTTCTAGAAATATCTCGAATATATCTTAGATATTATCATAAATATCTCGATTTGTCCTTAGATATTATCAAGAATTTCTCGAATTTACCTCTCTAACCCCATATCAATCGATTTGGAAAGTTCTGTTTGTAACTGTTTTTCGAGATCTTGATCAACATACATTTGCTTTAAATCAATATTTTGCGATTCCTGTGAATTTTGAGAGTTAGCGTCAATCTTAAACAACGCCTCTTGCATCAGGTTCTTGTCGTTTAAGACCGAAATATTTTCTTCTTTGATATGCTGCGACAGCGCGGAGGCTTTATTTTGCAGTTGTTCCTCTGTCCACGGAGTTTTTAAGTCT
>CACWKL010000071.1 GCA_902761495.1 uncultured Pseudomonadota bacterium | reverse complement strand
AACCACATTTTAAACATTTTAATTCCATCTTCGGCCTCTTCGGTTCTTCAATATTTCTCATTTTATCTCTTTAAATTGCTAAAGTGAAACTCTCAAATATGAAGCTATTCCGATCAGCAAAATTGCGGAAATTATTACTGAACAAAAGGTGTGGATGATTTCTTTTTTATCTGGTTTTTTCATTTTTTTTCTAATTTCTTCCCAATCTTCTTGAGTAAGTTTGTTATAAGCTGCGCGATGGAACAAATCTATATAATCCCACCCTGATTTCTTTTTCAAAATACTATCCTCCATTCTCGTTAATAATAGCACAGGAAATGTTAAAATATGATAAAAACCGCTGACAGGGCTACGAAATCGTTAATTCAACTTTCAGATAATAACACTTCTCGCCTTTCGCCATGGCTTTTTGTTCGTAGCGGGTGCTGAGAAACCAATTTGGCTTTTGCGAGAGAGTTTTGATATTGTCGGGAGCAGGTATTTTTAGCTGCGCCATATTTTCCAAGACGCTTTCCATGTATTCTTTACAGTCGGTCGCGACGACCAGCTCTTTAACCTGATTTTTTCGTAGATTATCGATGAATTCCGCAGACAGAATTCTGCGTTTATGATGTCTTTTTTTGTGCCACGGATCCGGGAACAAAACGTAAATTCGATCTATCGTGTTTTTCTGAAGTTTTTCCAGCACCAAGCGAGCGTCTCCTTTATATATGCGGATATTCTGCAAGTTTTTGTCCTGAATTTCCTTCAGTGTTGCGGCAACTCCGTTTTCGAAAGGCTCGCATCCGATAAATCCGATTTTCGGATTTAATAAAGCATTTTGTATCAAATGTTCGCCGTGTCCGAATCCGACTTCGACGAAAATTTTTTCGAACGGAATGCTGAACAGTGTTCTCGGATCAATTTCCTTTTCGGGAATTTCTATTCCGTATGTTTTATACAGATGTACCAGATTATTTTTTTGCGTATCGCTCAGCCCTCTCGCTCGTTTTCTTCCGAAAGACGGAAGATATTTCATTTCTTGTACATCCTGCATAACACCCTCATAAAAAATTTGTAAAAACTATTGGAAAAACACCGATGACATCGTAAATTAATATCGGTTGAATTAAAAGGGTGTTTTATGAAAATCAGCGCAAATGAGCTTAGAATCGGGGCATTAATTGAACACAAAGGAAAATTGTGGACTGCTCGTAAATTGCAGCACGTGAAGCCTGGAAAAGGTGGTGCTTTCGTTCAAGCAGAGCTGAAAGAAATCAAAAACGGAACGAAGTTGAATGAAAGGTTCCGTTCGGATGAAACTTTGGAGAAGGTTTCGTTAAATGAAGAGAAATATCAGTTGTTGTTTCGTGACGGAGATGTTTTCACATTCATGAACAGTAGTACGTTTGAGCAAATTCAGGTAAGCAAAGATGTCATTGGCGAGCCTGCGCGCTTTCTGCAGGATGACATGGTTGTCACGATCACCTCATACGAAGGCGAAATAATCGGAGTTATGCTTCCGGACACTGTGATCATGGAAATTGTCGAGGCAGAGGCGGTTGTCAAAGGACAGACTGCATCGGCATCCTACAAACCTGCGATTTTGGAGAACGGTGTGCGTATTTTAGTTCCTCCGCATATTGATGCCGGTACCAAAGTTGTGGTAAATACAAATGATGGTACTTACGTAGAAAAAGCGAAGTGATGTCGAAAGCCCAGATGGCGGAATTGGTAGACGCGCTAGGTTCAGGTCCTAGTCCGCGCAAGCGGGTGGAAGTTCGAGTCTTCTTTTGGGCACCATTTTCAAGAAATTCAGGAAGAGTTCGGAGAGATGTCAATGAATCTTTATAAAAATGATTTGCCGAGCAGTGTGGTTTTTAAGGACAGTGTCGCGATCGATACCGAAACCATGGGGTTAATTACCAAACGCGACAGATTGTGTTTGGTGCAAATGTGTTCCAAGGACGGTGAAGTTCACATGGTGCAGATTGAAAAAGGGCAGCAGCACAAGGCTGTGAATCTCAGGAAGATGCTGGAGGATTCGAAAATTTTGAAGATATTCCACTTCGCGCGATTTGACATCGAGATACTGAACCATACTTTTGGAATTCGCGTTAATAACATTTATTGTACGAAAATTGCGTCGAAGTTGGTTCGCACATATACCGATCGGCATGGATTGAAAAATTTAGTAAAAGAAATTCTGGGAATCGAAATTTCAAAGCTGGAACAGTCTTCGGATTGGGGTAGAGAAGAGCTTTCCGATGAGCAATTGAAGTACGCAGCGGGCGATGTTCTCTACTTGCACGCACTGAAGGAAAGACTGGATTACATGTTGGCTCGGGAAAATCGAACGGAGCTGGCACATAGATGTTTCGAAGCTTTGCAGTTGGTTTCCGATCTGGATTTGCTTGGCGTGTGTCCTGAAGAGCTTTTCGTTCACTGAAAATCATTTTCAAGTTTAGATTCAGATAAGGGCAGGTAAAAGGGCGTCAAAGATACAGATGCAAAAATTGCGGATATTAATACACGGGAACAAAGCCGAGAGAAAAGCCGAAAAACCCGTTTTTTTAAGAATAGAAACAATAAAATCATTTTTCAATAAGTTGTATTTGGTTATACCTGTTTCCACTTTTTCCGCTGAGTTCGGCTGATTGCTTGCTGCTAACTTTATAACCCCAATTATGGATTAGAAAGAGGGAGGTACTGACCAGAAATAGAAGGCTTAGTGGATTTCAATTGATAAGCAGTGAGTGTAGAAATGATGTGCA
>CACWKL010000070.1 GCA_902761495.1 uncultured Pseudomonadota bacterium | reverse complement strand
ATTATAGACCTCATGCCTCCTTGCAGGGGCTAACTCCTTCGTTGTATATTCAAAATTATTCGGAGGCTATTTCGTCTCATCTCATGTGAACTTATACATCACAGAGATAATTATGTACATATTTTCGGGGGCGGACTATAATTCCGCGGATGGGGTTTTAGAATTTCATAAGTATCCTAGAGGTTATGGTGATTATAAAAAATGAGTGAACATATTCCGGTTTTGCTAAATGAGGTTTTGAATTTTTTAGATCCGTCCGATGGTAAAATCTATTTCGATGGAACTTTCGGCGGTGGCGGATATTCCATGGCGATTTTGGAAAAGGCAGATTGCTCAGTCATCGCCTGCGACCGCGACGAATTGGTGATTCCCATCGCGAAGAAATTGCATGCAGAATTTTCTTCAAGATTTTCTTTTTTTCATTCAAAGTTCAGCGATATCAAAAAAGTTTTGGCGCAGCAAAATATTCGAAAACTTGACGGAATTGTTCTCGATTTAGGGTTGTCGAATTTTCAGTTGGAGGACGAATCTCGCGGATTTTCTTTCAAATCCAAGGGTAATGTCGATATGACAATGGGGCTGTGCGATGAAACGGCCATGGACATCATTCATCGTTGTTCCGAAGAGCAACTCGCAAACATAATCTACACATTCAGTGAGGAGAGATTTTCCCGACGCATAGCGAAGAGCATCAAGAAAAATTTACGCAGCATCAAAACCGCGAAAGATCTGGCGAACGCTGTGCGCTGCTGCGTGAGACGAACGGGAAAAATCGATCAAGCGACGAAAACCTTTCAGGCGTTGAGAATTTTTGTAAACAGAGAGCTGGAAGAACTGAAAGTTATTCTGAACGAGTCTTTGGAATTGTTGAATTCAGGCGGAAAAATTGTCGTGGTGAGTTTTCATTCCCTTGAGGATCGCATTGTTAAGTCATTTTTCAGGGAATGCGGATATCAAAAAGAGGTTTTTCAGGTGGTTACAAAAAAGCCGATTGCTCCGAGTGAGGAAGAAATCGCGGCCAATCCAAAATCGCGTTCGGCAAAGCTAAGGTGCCTCTTGCGATTGTAATTTTTCTTTGTTTTTTCGATAGATCGATCAAATTTTGCAGAAATTCGGACTTCTTCTATTGGCCTCCTGCTGCAAAAATCTAACTCTGTGTGTCTTTTTTGTTCTCTGAGGTTGGTCCGTGTTTTCTTCTGATGTTAGGTTTGGATCGTCAGCGCACTTATATTGATTAACGCCGAATTTCGGAAATTTTATCTTAGAATTTTGCGACAAATAATAAGAATACAAATCAGAATCGCCTAGTTCTTGGATAAAAGTTTGGTACATACTCGTGAGATTTTTCTGTCGAATCAAATTGGAAGTCCTAATCCAGTGATACCTGTGTGATAAGTAAGATGATTCACTTAATGCATCAAATCCGTCCGCAGTCAGTCCATATTGAATCCTAAATTCTTCGTCGTTTCCGTAGTAAGATGCCACCAAATTTTCTATCCTTTCTAATCTTGCAGTTCGCGACATCGCTTCAACAAAAAGTTTTGCATAGTTTTTTATGCCGCCAAGTTTCCGTATTTGTTGAGAAATCTGCGGATTTATTTTCTCCGTTATACAATCTGCTTCGGTCATTAGAGTTAATACATCGTTAAATTTTTGGCTCAACTTTTGAGAAAATTTCTTCTTTCCGAGGTTCAATCTCGCTTTTATGATAGCGCGACTGTCGGATTTATGAGGAAATAACGAACGAACTATTATACGGAAAAAAGTGGCATCCGGAGGCAATTGGACGTGAAAAAATTCAAATTTTTGACCGACATTTCTAATGGCATCAACCACCGGACGATTGAAAAAATTCTCCGGAGAAAATAAAACATATCGGTAATTCGGCAATTTCATTTCGGAATATTTTTGAAAATCGAGAATCCGATTTTTTACTTCAAAAATTTTCTGTTGGGTAGTGAGTGCCAGCTGCATTTGAGACATAAATTTATCTGATTCTATTTGCCACCCATACTTTCCGAAATTGATACTCATGCCGTCGTCGATAACAGATTCTGAATCCTTTTGCACAGGAATAAAAATCAATTTAGGCAGTTTGCCCGTTACAATTTTAGCTGTCGTTATGCGCAAAAGTTTACATCCCACGGAATCCTCAGTTAATGTTCTGATTTGTTTTTTGATTTGCTCTCGAATTTCAAACGTAAATTCTCTCGGATCTCCGACATTATTCAAAAAATTGGTTACGGCATATTTTTCTAGATTCTTGCGAAGAAATGAATGTGTTACTGCAAGATCATCTAAAAAAATTATATTAGGGTTGGTTGCCGATTTTCCATACACAATATTGTTTTCCATTTTCACCACCCTGAAGGATAAATCGCAGCAGACATCATAAAAAAGATCCGCGAGATTCGTTTTATTGCGATACAAAGTCTCCTTGTAATTCCAGGTCTTGTTATAAATTCTCATTTCTTTGTTAGTTAAAGGAGACAGTTTTTTCCAATTATTGAGCGACTGTGTCAGATTGAAATTTTCAGAAACGAACGCATCACTGGGAATTCTGTTCATGGATTCAATATTTTTAAAATACAAAATTATCAATGCGCTGATTAATAATGCTTTTTTTGTCATTTCCGTTCTATTTTAAAATGTTTGCAGAAAGATATAGGCTTTAATTGGAAGATTGTCAACAGTTTTTACGAGATGAAAATATATATAACGATTTAATCCCTAGACTCTGTCGTCACGAGATATTTCCCCAAACAGCCAAGCATCTGATAACAGCAGCAAGAAATGAAGACAAATTTTTGCAATATCTGGTTGCAACGCCTCGCCAGCGTTTCAGATGTAAAAATGCGTTTTCGACTAACCTTCTGATTTTA
>CACWKL010000069.1 GCA_902761495.1 uncultured Pseudomonadota bacterium | reverse complement strand
CATCTGATATGTTTTGCCTATGTGTATCTTTGTCTTCCCTTTTGCTCATACATCAACCACTTTTTCCATTTCAATATAACTCAGTTTTTGTGACGACACTACCTAGATTCGTCCTTTCTTCACAGATCTAGCATATTTCCTTTTTTTTCTCTCAAGAAGACGGCTGGCTGCGTACAGATTCTCATCACCATTAAACACATTTTCTATAATGTCGCGTTTGGAAGTTCTGTGGCGGATTTTCTCGGGGGCGATTTTTTTCATCCGCTGATATAAATATCCCTGAGAAATATCCAGCTTTTCGGCAATTTGCTTAATTGAGAGCGAGCGCGGGTCGCTGCGGTCGTAAGCGGCGATTTCGGCGTCCATGCGTTTCAGCAGCTTCTCGTTTTTCGGTTTGCCTCTGTATTTTCCTTCCGATTTTGCTTTCGCAATACCGATTTTTTGGCGTTCCAGCATGATTTTGCGCTCGAACTGCGCGACGTAGGCCAAAACCCCCAGCACCATCTCTCCCATTGGAGTGGAAGTGTCCAAATTGAGATCAAGAATTCGGAGATTTACTGATTTTTCAGCCAGAGCTTTTTGGATTTCCAGAAAATTCGCGACCGATCTGGTAAGACGATCCAATTTCGTCACGACGAAAGTGTCTCCCTCGCGCGCGAAATCCAAAGCCCTGTCCAACTCATCGCGCTGAGCAACAGAGCTGACCTGTTCCGAAAAAATTTTCTCACATCCGACTTTCGTAAGCTGATCAATTTGATCTTCCATACCAGCTTCTTGATGTTTACTTGAGGTTCGCGCGTACCCGATAATCATAATTAACTTTTCTTAAACCCTAAATAGAATAATTTATTTCACAAAATACATACAACTCAAAGTTAGATAAAATAAGAGTCGAAAATTACTTCACTTAGGGCAGGGTGAAGAACAAATACTGGGAAGTAACATCAGCTTCTGCCGCGCCATGCTTGTCGCCTCCGAGTTTTCTCGGCGTATAATTGCTACGCAAACTTGAAAATTCGAAGGGTTGTTTGATCCAGTTGTGTTCAAAAGTACTGATGCCAGTCTTCTGAATTGATTACCGAAAAATTTTGTACCTGATGATAATTATTGTTTGATTATTTTGTGATGCATCATATTTTAATCATGATTATTTTATGATATATAATAAATTTATCAGAACATCTGGGGAGCAGGAAGAAGATGAAGCGCATATATGAAAATTTGATCTATAACAATCTTAAAAAATTCAACCAGATGGCTTTTTTGATAGGTCCGCGGCAAGTGGGAAAGACAACAATCTCCAAACATATTCGATCTCAGTTTAAGGAATCGATTTATTTGAACTTTGATTCCTTGGAAGATCGGAAGCTAATCATGTCAGGTCAGAATTTTATTGAAAAAATATTGCCGACTACTGTTTTACGCAGCGAAAAACCATTAGTTATTTTTGACGAAATCCATAAACATCCCGACTGGAAGAATTATGTAAAAGGTTTTTTTGATTTATACAAGGATTTTTTCAGCATAATTGTAACAGGCAGCGCACGCTTAGATGTTTATCAGTCGGGCGGAGACAGTCTTATGGGAAGATATTTCCAATACCATATATATCCATTAACAGTTACAGAGTTAACTAACACTGAGGTTCCTATCAAAGAATTCAGAGCCCCGAAGGTTACGTCAGAAGAGGATTTTTCTAATTTGTACAAATACGGAGGGTTCCCTGATCTGTACTTGAATCACTCGGATCAATTCTCAAATCTGTGGCATGAAACTCGATTCAAACAATTATTTCGTGACGATATAAGAAGCCTTGCAAATTTGCAGGAGATTTATTCGCTGGAAATGTTAGCCATTTTAATCAAAGAACAGGCGGGACAACTACTGAATTACTCAAGTCTGGCGAAAAAAGTCGGAGTTACATCTCAGACGATATCAAGATGGATAAAAATTTTGGATAGATTCTATTATTGTTTCACATTGAGACCTTGGCATAAAAACGTTAGTCGATCATTGGTAAAAGAACCAAAAGTTTATCTTTGGGATTGGTCTGTAATTCAGGATGAAGGTGCAAAAATTGAAAATTTTGTGGCATTGCATTTGTTGAAATTTGTAGATTTTTTCAATGAACAGGGATTAGGTCGATATGGTTTGTTTTATCTAAGAAATCTAGAAAAGCAAGAAGTAGATTTCTTGATAACTAAGGATAATCAGCCGTATTTAATGATTGAATCTAAAGCGTTGAATAAAAATATTTCCAAATCTGTATTGGATTTTTCGGATCAGCTAAAGCCGAAATTTGCGTTTCAATCTGTTTTTAATATGGATTATATAGAAAAAGATGTCTTTCAATTAGATAAACCGATGGTGATTCCTTTGAAGACATTATTATCTCAGTTGCTTTGAAAAAGTACTGTATTCAGACCCCGTCGTTTTTCAGCGAAAAATTACGGGGAACGCATCGGAAGCAGCGAAAACTGCATCTCCGCATGCGTGTTTCCGCATTTGAGAGATCTTTGTTAAATCCTAAGAGAAATATTTTTCTTTGCGGTGTTGGACAGACATTAATCCCAGTTGCTGAGATCAAAATCAATGAATCAGATTTTGTTTTTCAATCAAAGGAGTTTTTAAATTATTCCTAACGGCTTCGGAAATTGAAAAACTTTGTCGTGATCTAGGCCGCCGACAATATACAAACGCCGTCTATTTTGCGGAACGCCGAAATCTTTACCGCTCAGAATTTCATAATTTACCTTGTAACCGATCTCTTCTAAGCGTCTTAGCATAAGTTGAAAAATCTCACCGTTATTTATCTGAGAGTTTCACTTTAGCAATTTAAAGAGATAAAATGAGAAATATTGAAGAACCGAAGAGGCCGAAGATGGAATTAAAATGTTTAAAATGTGGTTGT
>CACWKL010000068.1 GCA_902761495.1 uncultured Pseudomonadota bacterium | reverse complement strand
GAAGTGTCCAAATTGAGATCAAGAATTCGGAGATTTACTGATTTTTCAGCCAGAGCTTTTTGGATTTCCAGAAAATTCGCGACCGATCTGGCAAGACGATCCAATTTCGTCACGACGAAAGTGTCTCCCTCGCGCGCGAAATCCAATTATAATTACATTAAATCAGGAAGTTTGTCTATAAGGATAGGGAAATATTGGAGAGTTTCTGAAGATAATTTAAAGGCTTTTCTTAATAAAGCGGCTTCCTCTGGAAGTTTAGAACAAAAAATTTTTATAAAAAACTTAAAATTATCACATTAATACGTCAGAAAAATCTTGAAATAAGAAAGAAAAGATTGTCTTGTGTATGTGTATTTTATGCACAAACGAGGCATCAAAAACTTGCTTGGAGAGCGAAAAACTCCAAAAGCCAGTTTTCCTTTTTCATTTTGTCGCTTCAGCGGTTTTTCCTTGTTTTGCAGATCTACTATAATTTTATCTTTTTCTTGATTAATTTTATCTAATTTTTGCTTTAGAGTTTCTTCTTTGTTTTGAAAAACAGTTATTGCTTTGCATTTTTCTAGATTCTCTTTCTGCAGTCTTTGTATTGCAACTACTAAATCTTCTTTTCCTTTTTCGTAAATATGCTATCGTCGACAGTATATTCAAAAATATAGAGAAGTAAAAATGAGACATAGTTTAGTGAGTATGAGTGCAGTATTGATATTGTTGTGCGGAAATGTTTCATTTGCAGTAAGTATCAATGAACCTGGTAGAGTAAATCAAACTGCGAAAACGACACCCATATCAACGATAAGTGAATCTGATTATGACGATTGGTTCAAGTCTGCGGAAAACAGAAATATCGAAACAATAAAGATTTTAATGAGTAAAGGTATAGATATTAATCGAAAAAATACAAGCGGTAGAACAGCGTTAGTAGAAGTTGCTGTAAGAGGACATACAAATATATTAAGGATACTGCTGTTACGTGAAACAGAAAAGATCATAGGTTTGCTAAACATATACAAAAACAAGCAAAAGATGAATAATGACGACTTGGGACCATATTTAATTCAAGATCATTCCGTCAACATAGATGATGAAGCGTTAATTGAAGCAGCCAGTAACGGACTTACAGAAGTAGTCAGAATGTTGCTGAATCGAGGAGCGGATACTAATTGTCGAGATCATGGGCATGGAGGGCAAACGGCGCTAATATGTGCGGCTAAGAGAGGACACACAAAAACAGTCAGACTGTTGCTGGATCGAGGAGTTGATATCTCTTTTCAAGACTATAGGGGACAAACTGCGCTGGACTATATAAGTGCTATTAAACAAACTCTCTAAACGAATTTTGAAAAGATCGATTTTTCTCTGAGTTTGGTATAGGAAACTCGTTTGCGAAATCAAAGTTTAAAAAACTGGTGCGGAGATGTGAAAAGTATACGCGGAGTAGGGGAGATTTACTGTTTCCAATCTTTTGAAAAATTGATACTGTTTTTTTGTTGATTTTCTCCAAAAGGTTTGATAATATAAAACCAATTGGAGAAGATATGTTATATTCTTTTGGTGATTTGGCTTTAAAGTTTCGGAATTATGTAGATATCAAGGGAAAGATTCGTCGGGAAATTCAGTCAGGACGATTAATTCCTGTTGCGCGCGGATTGTATGAATCAGAACAAAATACCTCGGGGAAGTATCTTGCTGGCAGAATTTACGGCCCGTCGTATTTATCGTTTGAATATGCGTTGGATTTTTATTCACTGATTCCCGAATCCGTTTACCAAACCTATACTTCGGCGACTTTTCAAAAGAGGCGATCGAAAAAATATCGCAATGCTTTCGGTTCTTTTCTATACAGAGATGTTCCTGCAAAAGCTTACCCTTTGGGAATAGTGTTACGCGAGGAAAACGGGTACTCATATCAGATTGCAACTCCTGAAAAAGCCTTGTGTGATGAACTGTATTCTCTGTCTCCAGTTAAAAATATATCCGAGATAAAAGCGTTGTTATTTGAGGATTTACGATTAGATGAACAGGAATTCTATAAACTGAACACGATAGATCTGCAGAAGTTAATTCCGCTATATCATTCGACCAATCTCAATTTGTTGAACAAGATAATTGAAAGGATTCACTAAATGAAAACCGTTTTGGATCAAATGTTGAGCAAGTATACAATTCGGTCCGTAGACGACAAGAAAAATGCGCTTAAAGAAGTTGTGCAAGAAGTCGCGCTTTGCGGATTATCAAGAGGTGGATTTTTTAAGCATGCGGCATTTTGCGGAGGAACGGCGTTACGCATTTTTTACGGATTGGATAGATTTTCCGAAGATCTGGATTTTTCATTGATTGAGCCCAATCCAGATTTTCAATTGCAGCCCTATTTCGCGAGCTTGGAAAATGAATTAGCCTCAGTCGGCTTAAAGTTTTCAGCAGAAGAAAAGCCGAAAACGTCAGATTCCGCGATTAAATCTGCATTTTTGAAAGGTAATACAAAAGAACATATTTTAAGTATATACGGCACTGAAAACGTACCGATTAGCTCAAATGGAATTATAAAAATTAAATTGGAGGTAGATATTGATCCGCCTGCATATGCTAAGTTTGAAAGTAAATATAAATTATTGCCGACTTCGTTTCGCGTGAATCTTTATGATATGCCTTCCTTATTTGCGGGAAAAATCCATGCGATTCTTTGTCGTTCGTGGAGAAATCGAGTGAAGGGACGAGATTTTTACGATTACGTTTTTTATCTGGCGATGAGAACCAAAGTAAACTTGCGGCATCTGCGAGCCAGACTGCAAGCTTCAGGAGTTTTGACTGAAAGAGACGAATTTTCAAGAAAAGTTTTGATTGATATGTTGAATCAACGCTTTGCTATGGTGAATTTTGAACAAGCAAAAGCAGATGTACTTCCTTATGTCAAAGATTCAAGTAAATTAGATCTTTGGAGTCAGGAATTTTTCACGGAAATAAGTAAAGATTTGCAGGTTGTTGAGGAGTCGCAGGAGGAGTAACCAATGAAACTGGACTATGCGAGAATTTCTCGAACTTTTCAGAAAAATCACTAATAATATAATTATCAGATTTTAGTTAATAAAAGATAATTTTAGTAGTATTCTACAATAGGTAAAAACAAGGATTGCGATGCGGATCAAATATAGTGATCAAGCTTTGAAATTTTTAACAAAGCTGAG
>CACWKL010000067.1 GCA_902761495.1 uncultured Pseudomonadota bacterium | reverse complement strand
GAACGGCTTAACTCCGTGGGAATTTATCATTAAGAAATGGAAATCTGAACCAAAATTGTTTAGAATTAGTCCTGCTCCCTACAATGTGGGACTGAACATTTGATATGTATCGAAGTGAGGGGTATTCCAAGATAGCTGGGGTTTCTTATGGGGTCAAGTTCAAGGGAGGATATCATTTCAAAGGAATAAACTCTCTGATTTATGGAATTGTCGGTCTAAAGTGGAGAGATGCTGATTTCGGATTTTATATGCGTAGGCCTGAGCTTCGCCGGCTTGTTGAGTCTAATGCAAAGGCGAAGTTAAAGAATCCGCTATTCGTTTTAGGATTCGGTGTGGAGCGCCCTATTTACAAGAAGATTTCTTTGTCTGCTGAGTATGAGTATGCTTGGAGAAATTCCACGGGAGAGGCTCGCGAGAATTACAGGATGTATGGAGCTTATGCATATGCAACTGCAAAGCAAAGTTTGCGAGAGCATTCCGTAAAGGTTGGTTTAAAATATCGTTTCTAGTTCTGAATATATGGTGGTTGTAATGGGTTTGAAATCGATAAGAGTTAGTGTTCCTGTTTTAATGTTGATGGTGTTTCAATCAGGTAATTGTCATAATTCTTCTACAGAAAATGGTCTGATGAATTTGTTTTATGGTGGGGCAAGTGGACAGAGATCCATGGCGCCAGTTGCTGCTCCTCAGCAAACGTTTCAACAAAGGGATGTGCAACCTGAGGTTAACACTATGTCTCTGGGAATGCTGAGTTCTGCGGAAAATGAGCTGTCTGAGGTTAACGCCAGGTCTGTGAGAATACTGAGTTCTGCGGGAAATGAGCAGTTTCGTCAGCAAAATGAGCAAGATTCGGAGAAGGCTTCATCAAATGGACATTTGACCAATTATCCACGTGTGTACGGTATGGGTTATCCAGACGGTGTGAACAGTGCAGAGTTCAATCGGTATATGGATGGTGCATCCAATTTTCAAGAGACTTCGACTGTTTATGTAGATCCGCATACTAAAAAGTTGCAAGATCAGTTCATTAAAGAACAGCAAGAAAGGAATAACAGCAATGCAAAAATTCCTGTTGAGAAGGAGATGGAATATCAAGTGGTATTGGGTTTTGTGAATGATGCGATAGCGAATTTATCCGATTTCCTTAAGGGGGGGAAAAATGAGTTTGTCGATGAATTGTCGATATCGCGAAAACCCGAAGATGTTGCTGATATTTTAGAGAAGGTTTTGGTCAGGGAGATGATAGGTCTGAAGAAGATTACGTCTGAGTTGAAGGGAGATTCTCAAGGGGGAGAAGCAAAGAGGAAAGAGGTAGAAGCAAAGGATATGGAGGTTGATAATCTGCTTGCTATACTAAAGGCTAGAAAACTACATTTGCCTGAATGGATATCGATTGATGGTAAAGATTGTCAATGTTTCTACACTGCTGATAGCTTTACGAATTCGCGATCATCTTTTGAGACGGATGCAATAAATTCGTTTAAAAGAAAAAATGTGGGTTCAGAGGATGTGGTTGATGGTAAAGAGTTAGTGAATCAATGTCCTTTTTTGGCGCTTTGTTTGACTGACTCAGAAAAAAAGATGGTTCCTTTTGAGATTAGAAAGCATTCGCATGATAAAGGAGGAATTCAAGCAGACGAGAAGTGGGAAAAAGAAGGGGAATGGAAAGGGAAATATATTTGGGAAATAATAGCCGACAGTATAAAGAAACGGATATTTGTTTATGATTTAGCTAGAAGAAGTGGAGCCAATATACTTTCTGGTTTCTTTGAATATGGTAAGTCATACGATGATCTCAAGAGAGTTTGTCAACAGGATGGTCACTATCAGCAACTAGTTAAAAACAAATAATCTAGGTAATTTGTGTTTTTACGAAAAATCCCCCTCCTGAAATCCCCCTCCTGTGTGAGGGGGATTTTTGTTGCCAGAGGTTTTGGGGCTTTCTGCTGGATTTAAGCGATTTATCATGGTAGAGTTTACATGAATTGCGGGTTGATTATGGGCTTTGATAAGTTGCTGAATGCGTTTTTCTATTCATTATCGGGGATAAAATTTTTGCTGCAGGAGAGGGCGTTTCTTCAGGAAATTATGCTAGGCGTGATTTTGTTCGTGCTGATGTTTTTTTCTCAAAACACCAAGGCGGAGATTCTGTATATTTTTTCTTCATACTGTCTCGTTTTGATAACCGAATCACTCAACACCTGCATTGAAACCGTGGTTAACAGGATATCTCTCAAAAAGGATCCACTATCCAAAAAAGCGAAGGATATTGGAAGTGCTGCGGTATTTTTTGCGTTGGTTCATCTTGGAATGGTGTTGGTTTCGTTGATCAGAATATAAAATTTTCTTACGGAAAATCTGTCCCACCGCGGCTGAGAGGGTTGCATCGTAGCAGTCTCCATACGGTTTTTAAGGTTCCTTTGAAAGATCCGTGCTTTTTGATTGCGCAGATGGCGTATTCCGAGCAGGTCGGATAAAATTTGCAGCTGTATTTTAGGTGAGGTGAGACAGCTCGCTGATAAAATCTCAGCGCTATTATCAGGATTTTTTGCATTTCTCGATTTTTTTGTTCAAATTTCGAATAGCTTTCTCAGCCTGATCGACGAAATCATTCCAATTTGCCGTGACAAGGGATTTTTTTGCGATAAAAACATAATCTATTCCCATCAATCCTAACGAAGGAAGCAGCTGCCGCGCCATTGCCCTCATTCTCCGCTTGCAGCGATTACGAATAACTGCATTTCCGACTTTTTTGGATGCGGTGAATCCGACCCGATAACTTTCAGTCTTATTAAATCCCGCCAGAGCAACAAAAAAATCCGCTCGATAACTGAGACCTGAAGCGGATACCGACAAAAAATCTCTTCTCTTGCGGATTCTGAATTTTTTTTCCAAATTAAATTACGCGGACAAACGTGCGCGACCCTTCGCTCTTCTCGCCTTCAAAACACGACCACCAGCAAGAGTTCTTGCTCTGAAACCATGTCTACGCTTGCGAACAATTTTACTCGGATTGTATGTAGGTTTAGCCATAATATACCTCTGCCTTCAACAAAATCTGAGGCATTTTAACATTTAAACGAGAAAAGTCAACCGATGGCGGAGGAAATGTATAAGTTCACATGAGATGAGACGAAATAGCCTCCGAATAATTTTGAATGTACAACGAAGGAGTTAGCCCCTGCAAGGAGGCATGAGGTCTATAATCGTTATATTTTCTGACTGCCTTCTGAAGCTCAGATCTCAAGGAAGTGATCGAG
>CACWKL010000066.1 GCA_902761495.1 uncultured Pseudomonadota bacterium | reverse complement strand
TGAACGGCTTAACTCCGTGGGAATTTATCATTAAGGAATGAAAATCTGAACCAAAATTGTTTAGAATTAGTCCTGCTCCCTACAATGTGGGACTGAACACCTAAGGTGAGTCTGTTGTAACAAAATTCCAGATCAAAATTGAGGCGGGGTTTTGTGCTTATTTGTTCGGATGTTTTCGTGACGGAGAAAGGTATTGTTTTGTCTTATTCTCTGTTCGAGGTTGCGATGTTTTTTCGAGTGAGATGGAGTTTCTGAGGGAAAATATTGAAAACAAAAAACTCTTTGATTTTTCGGAATCCGATTTTTCGATAGACTTTTTCTCCGGATTTGGTTGCTGTGAGAACGCCGATCTTACAATTATACAAGTTGTGTGCATAAGAAAGCATGTGATAGGTCATATTTGTAGCAATACCCAAATTTCTGAAGTCAGAAAGGGTCGTGATATCCCATACTCCAGCAATGTTTTCTTGCAAAAACAATGCTCCAGTAGCCACAGGTCGGTGATTAACATATCCAACGAATAATTTCAGCAAACTTTGTTTTTCACAAATAAATGGAGCAGAAGATAAATAAAATTTTTCTACAGAGTTTTCATCAGTAGGTATTATTTGCTTGTAAACCTCAATAAAATCCCGTAATGAAATCAAATCCGTGACTTGAGATATATGCAAAATTTTGCAATCTGAAATTCTCGATATTTTTTCGATGTCAGCATACATTCCCGATTCAATTTCGGGATTTTTTACACCGAATTTCTCAAGTTTTTGTTTGTATTTTGCACAATCATTTCCAAATCCAACCCACCACGCAAAAGGAAGGTTGTGAAAAGAATTTGCAATAGATTTTAAATCAGCAGCAGAATTCATTAGACATGCAACGTTAAACATATCACATGGTATTTCTGTATTTACAAGAATAACATCTTTTGTGCTGGATACTTTCATTCCCATGCATTGCGGAAGGTAAGTTAACTTGCCGATAATATTTGCGTTCAACTGGTCGGAAATTTGATTTATCATCTACCTCAAAACCTACATTTTATGTACTTTTTCTGTTGCAAAATTCATAATTAACAATATATATATACCGAGAGATATTGGTTGAGGGAAGATAAAAAATATGAGGTTTCTTGCATTTGTAACTGCGGCTGTTTTGTTATTACCTACTGTTTTTGCGAAATCCGAAATAGACGCAAAACTTGTTAAATTTATAGAAGAAAACAAGCAAACGGAATTAAGAAATTATCTCAAGAAAAAAATTCCGATAAATGTTAAAAATGCTGCTTTGCGGCTGGCTGTGGAAAAAAATCGCGTAAAAATAGCGTGTATGTTGATAAATAATGGAGCTAATCCTCGCATAAAAGATGAGAACGGAATTACTCCGTTAATGATAGCTGCTATCAAAAATTATCCGAGCATGGTCAGACTTCTTATGAAAATGGAAGGAGGTCTAAGAACAGAAGATAATGATGGAAATTATGCGGCAATTCACGCCATTCTCCGTAACAATGTGGAAGCTTACAATGAATTGTGGGCCTTCAAACCATGTGGACTTCCCCGGAAACAACATCTGGCGGAAATTTTAATATCCACTCTTGAACTAAATCGTCCTGAAATGGCGAAGATTCTTATTGATAATCGATTTCAGTTCATTCCAAAGGACGGTATATCGAAAGCATTAACAATAGCAACTCGCAAAGGATATTTCGATGTAGTAAAACTTCTGATAGAAAAAGGCGCAGACATTAACGCTGAAGATTCATTCGGATGTACTGCTTTGATGGAAGCATGCTCCTGTGGACATTTCGATATTGCAAAATTATTGATAGAAAATGGAGCGGACGTCAATGTTAAGGATGAAATACTCCGCGTCACAGCTTTGATGCTTGCAAATAACAAGAATCGCAGCGAAGAAGATTGTATAAAAATAATGAAACTATTGATAGAAAACGGAGCAGATACTGAAGTAGAAAATAAACTCACTAGAACAGTTCTGCTTCAAGCGGCAATAGAAGGTAGGTTTGATATAGTAAAATTTTTGATCAAAAACGGTGCGAATATTTTGTTTGCGAAGAATAGACACCTGCCAGATATCTTTGTAATGGATCGAAAAACCAAACAGACAGTAATAGGTTGCTTGATAAAGCATGCGTTCACAAAGTTTAAAGATTTTGTAAAACAGAAATTAGAAAAATTTTAACAATTGTTGAATTATAATTTACCTTCGGAAGAGTCTCTTCAGTTACTAAACAAGTGTTGAGGTATGAAAATGAAGATAATTCACTTTGTTTTTTCAAAATTTATTCAGTCATATAGAGTCTTGTGGTCGGTTTTTTGTATTTTTCTCGTATTTTCATCATTTGCTGTCGAAGATTTAGATTTTAATTACGGATTTATTTCAGATAATGCCAAAATTATAAGTTTGAGGGACTATAATAAAATAGAAAGTGTAATCTTTAAATTAAAAAAAGAAACTACAGCTGAAATTGCTGTGGTAACGGTCAATTCTCTTCAGGGAAAGTCTGTAGAAGATACTGCCGTAGAAATCGGAAGAAAATATGGCGTTGGAAATAAAGATGCAAACAACGGAGTCGTAATTTTGGTTGCTCCTAACGAAAGAAAAATGAGAATTGAACTCGGCATAGGACTTGAGGATAAAATTACAAATGAACAGTCTGAAAAAATAGTGAAAGAAGATATGATTCCCTACTTTTCGAAAGGAAAGTATTCTGAAGGTATTCTAAATGGAGTAACAGAAACCGCAAAATTAGTCGCGCAATGCTATGGAAAAAATCTTTTCGAAACAACCAATCGTAAAATTTCTCTCAACAAAAAATCCGCAGAGGTATTAGTAATACTTTTTTTTCTTTGGTTGTTTAAAGGAAAGGGCATTCTTCAAATATTTCTGGTATTGATTCTTTGTTGGTTAGTAATGCTGAACAGAGAGAGAAGTATCCCTAATAAAAAAGGGAAAGGCGGTAATTTCGGAGGTGGCGGAGGATTTTCCGGCGGTCACGGAGCAAGTGGTAGTTGGTAATGGATTTACCTCAAAATCTCGATATCTTCCTCCGACAGTTCCCGCAAAACTTGCTAAATACTTCCATACCCATGCATTTCGGAAGATAAGTTAATTTTCCAATGATATTCGCATTCAACTGGTCGGAAATTCGATCTTCTCTTATCGTAGAGCAGCTGTTCATTTTTGTAATCATATTGTTTCAACTGTTCGCTCATTTTATCATAAAAAAAGTTAAATTTTTCATAAATAAGAATAAATGGAACAGCAAATTGTAAAAATACTGCTTTCTTAAAAGATTTCAAAAAGGCACTAAATTTATTGTCCACGTTCACCAAAAAGTGAGACAAAAGAGACGAAGTGAACTAGAGAGAGAAAATAAGAGAAATAGCTGAACAGAGCAAGAGAAAAAGAGTAGTCT
>CACWKL010000065.1 GCA_902761495.1 uncultured Pseudomonadota bacterium | reverse complement strand
ACATAATGCCTCCCCTTTTCAATTTCCCTCGCCATTCCATCGATTTTTTCAAAGAATTCCTGCTGAGATTTTGTGGCATAATCCAGCTGTTTTTCCATGAATTCTTTGGATACAAACGAATCTTTTGATACTTCATTCACAAATTCTCGGTGTGCTCTGTAATTGCCTAAGATTCCTCTCGCCAGCTCGTTTCTTTCCTCTCGGATTTTGCAATATTCCGCATATTTTTCATGGCGAGTTATGTTTTGTGATTCCTGTTGCATCGAATTCAACAAATCGTGTGCATTTTTCGAAATTTTCGCATACTCTTCTACTCGATTTTTCGCCTCGATTTCGAGGTTACTCAGAGGACGATCCTTCAACTTGCACTGGATTTCCAGCTTTTCCAGAGTTAGCCCCTGTTGTTCTAAATAAAGCTTGTAATTCGCGTAATCTTGCGCAATTTCTTTCCCGAGTTCAGTCCGTTTTTCATTGATTTTTGAGTAATCTTTCCAAGTCGCTTCGCCTTTGTTGATGTCCTTTAAAACCGAAATTCTTTCCAGCGACAACTCTGTGTATTCTTGGACTCTTTCGCGGTATTGGTTGCCTCCGCCTGCGTAATCCTGAACCAAATCTTTTTGGTGATATTTTGACAAACTCGACATCAAAGATTTCACGTCCTTAAAATCAGAGTTCCTGTAATAAAGATCAACATTTTCGCGGTGCCGAGTCATTGCAACATAGGTATTTTTCGCGTCCATGATCGGGTTCGCGACAACTATAGTGTTGTCGTAGTTTTTCCCCTGAGACTTCGTGATTGTGATCGCATAAGCGTAGTCGATTTTGTCGTAAGATTTTGTGTTGATTTGCTTTTCAAACTCGCCAGACTCACCTGATTTTACAGTCAGAATTCCGTTTTCGAATTTCTCTACCGTCGCAACTTCTCCGTTTTTCACTCCGAAACTTTTGTTGTTTTGCGTGAAGATAATCTGATCGTTTGTCGCAAAAGATTTCTCGCCGATTTTGAACAAATTTTCGCCCAATTCGCTGTTTGATATTTTCAAATTGCGGATTTCCGAATTGATCTCCGCGCATTCTTTTCTTGTCGCGCAAAGTACTGCGGCAGAGCCGATCTTCTCGATCTCCAGGAACTTTTCCGCAATCTGTTTCGCGTCCGACATCTCGTGAATTTTTCCGTGATGATCGTAAATCGACAGCGCGTTCGCCGTATTCAATTTCGAAAATTCAACGCTCGCTTCCTTCTGCCAATCAACGTTTTGTCGGCGGATTTCATGCAGACGCCCGACATCATTTAGATTGTTGAGAGCTGCTCGGAAACAGTCGCCGCTGCTGATAGGCTTGATCTGATTGTCATCCCCGACCGCAATAACTTTCGCGCCTGTTTTGCTTGAAAATTCAAGGATATCGTGCCAATCGTGAGTGCCGACCATCCCTGCTTCGTCGACAATAATTACGTCGTTGGATTTTAGGTCAGTTTTCTCGAAATTCTTCAGTTGCGCGTACCAATCCAGCTGTTTCAGCATTCCTTCCGACAGAATCTCATTAAAGGACAAAAACTTTTCGCGCGCCTCCTCGAACAACCGCCTCTGATGCATCCAACTCGCGATCGTTCCGCTTTCAATATTCGCCTCCTGCCCCAGATTTTCAGAGGCTACTGCCGACAAACTCATGCCGATCACGCGCGCTCCGCTGGATTTGTAAATCTCGGCAACTGCTTTCATCGTGGTAGTCTTCCCCGCCCCTGCTTTTCCGATCAAAACGCTTAAATTTCGGTCGGATGTCAGAGTTTTTACCGCATCCCTCTGCTCGTCATTCAAATAATCATACTTGTTCAAAATCCGCTCGATTACCTCACCGCCGCAATGAGTTTGCGCATTCTGATTCGCGATTTTTTCAAATTGGTTCAGAACCTCCGACTCTAATTTTTGATACCTCTCGCCCGTGTAAACAAACTCGCCCTTCACGTTCTCTCCGACATATTTCGCGCAATCCAAAACCTTCTCGAAAATGCCCTCAATCTTCGTTTCGTCGAACACTCTTTTGTTCAATTCTCGTAAAATATCTTTTTGCGTAAAGACCGCTTTTTTCTCGTTTAGATAATCCAAAATCACGCTCGGATTCGCAAAAATAGCTTTTTCATTTTCTTTGAAAATCTCCAAATTTTCCTGAGCAATTCGGCTGTCTGTTCCAACGATGTCGGCATACCACCCGCGGTGCTTCGTCGCCTCTAAATTTATCCCCAAATCCGCAAAACTTTTCTCGGTTATCCTTTCGCTGAAACCTTCCCTTTCCAAAAATTTGTTCGCAAGATCTGCCCACAATTTTCGATTTTCTAAAATCGCGCTTTTGGTGCAAATTTCGCGATCTTTGCGTTTTTGAAACTCTCCGTTTTCGTCAATTGCGCGCCGAGTCGTAATCAAATGCGCGTGCAAATTTCCTTCCTTTTGATGAATCGCATAGGTCGTAATCAGTCCCCTCGATGTAAACCGCGTATTGATAAATTCTTCCAAAAGTTCCTTGTTCGTTTCTACCGATAATTCGTTTGGCAATGCAACCACAATTGTGCTCGCAGTTTGCGCTGATGATTTATAATTTTCTCGCGTTTCTTCCGTTTTGAAATGTTCTTCCGCGTAGTGATCTTCGAAATTCTCAATCGCATTCCAAACGCCAATATCCCGGTATTTGCTGTTTTCAGGAAATAACGTATTTGTTACGGCAACTTCTTCTGCTTTTTTACTAAAATCCGCAATTTTCTCTCGGCGTTCTTCATATAACTTTTCGCCGCAGATATAGGCGGCAGACTGCACGGAACTGCGTCCTGTACTTCTGCTTACAAAGCCTGCATGTAGATGATATATCGCCACAAAAACACCTAATCTATACCTACGCCGTAGGCTTATACTAGCACAGTTGAATTATCTAATTCAATGTGTGCATAAGTGCGCACTTTCATAATTCCATTATGTTCGTGACTGCGGATGATTTACTTTTATTATTATTTTGTATTTCTATTATCTTCGATTTGTGATAGACTCGCATTGTCGGTTTGTAATGAAATTGAGTTAGAGAAATTAATGAAAAACGCTAAAAAGCTTCAACAAATTAATCAGAAAATTGCAGATTTAAAGGTTTTACAAAAAGAATTAGAAACCGATTTTGTTAATGATCTTTCAAAACAAATTTCAAAAATCATTCTCAGGAAAAATCTGTTTGATATCGAAAAATCGAAAATTTTGAAATGCATCGAAAATGCTTTTGATGAACTTTTTGAAAAAAATCAATCGGAATAAAAATCATAAAAAATGACCGACTCGATAGCGAAAACTAAGATCAAAATCAACAGATTGCTGGCGCAAAAAGCCGCACTCCAATACAAAATGAAAAAACAAGAAAACAGCAAAAGAAAAGCGCGAACCCGAACGCTAATTCAGCTCGGAGGTTTGCTTGATCTAACCCCGTTATTGGTGATTTGTAACATCGAACTCGGCGAAGATTTACAACTCGATCATCCCGACAAATCCGCAACTTTGCTCGGAATTCTCTCTCATCTTTGCGACCAACTTCCCGAACATTTTACCGATCAGGATTTAGCAAAATTTAAATC
>CACWKL010000064.1 GCA_902761495.1 uncultured Pseudomonadota bacterium | reverse complement strand
TTCATCTGATATGTCTTGCCTATGTGTATCTTTGTCTTCCCTTTTGCTCATACATCAACCACTTTTTCCATTTCAATATAACTTATTTTTGTGACGACACAATCTAGGAATGACTTTCATTGTATGGGTGATCGCTCTCGCTATGGCCTGCTCGGACAATTTCGAAGAATAACGGGAATCAGATTATTTGTCTTTCTGAGTGGCCTTTTTTAGCCTATCGTTTATAGCTAGACCTATGTTGATATTCGGAATTGGCATGACGCATATCCTTTCTGCGTTGGTAGAATCCAATTTTCTCAGCATAAGAAAGAAATTTTTGGCAGCTTCGGTTAAATCCGAGTTGCTGCTTAAATTTAAACAATATTTTGCTCCTGAAATCGGATTTCCAAAGGCCAAAAGGGCATCTTCTTTTTCTATTTTTTGAACATTTATAACAAGAGGTTTTGTCGGTTTGTAATGACTAAATTTTGAACATTCTGTCTCAACCAATGTAAAACCGCATTTGTTTTCGATTTCTTCTTGAGAGATTGCTCCTTTCCTTAAGATTTTCGGCTGATTTTCAACGGATAAGTCGACTATGGTGGACTCTATTCCCAAGTTGCAAACTCCTCCGTCTAGAATTACTAAATCATCACAGTGTTTCAGGCTTTCACTCACGGACTGAGCTGTGGTTGTGCTTAATTCCGACGATATATTTGCGCTTGGGGCTGCCAGAGGGAAATCCAATTTTTTCAATAAGTCGAGTGCTATCGGATTATTCGAAACCCTTATGCCAACAGTATCTCCGCCGGCAGAGCACATCCACGATATCTTCGAATCGATTTTTTTCTTTAGAACGATTGTTAGAGCTCCGGGAAGAAACTCTTTTGCCAACAATTCTGCTTTTGGATTTATTTCTACATCCCGATACGCGCTGTAAAACGACGAATAACAGACCGACACAGGACTAAATGGCGACCTGTTTTTGTATTTGAAAATCTTTGCTACTACCTCATCAGAGTAGGCGTTTCCCCCTAATCCGTACACCGTCTCGGTCGGAAAAGCTAACAAATTACCATTTCTTAGAACCTCGCAGGCGAAATCCAATTCGCCTGCTTTCAGGATTTTCATAATGAACAATCAAAACTAGTCAACAAACTAACGAGCTATCAAACGAGGACGGCTGTTTCTTGTTCCTGTTCCTTGACGACTGTCTCTTGCTCCTTCGATCAACAAAGCTGCTTGTCCTGGCTGCAATTTGGTATCCATTCCCTGAACAACGGTTCTCATGGACCCATCCTCTAATCTTACGACATACTCGTATCCATTCTGAGACTTGATCGCTTTTTCCGCCAAAGCACCACCAAAAGCCCCGGCTAAAGCACCAATTCCGGTTGCTATCGATCTACCTCGGCCTCCTCCAATCATGTTTCCGGCTAACCCTCCGGCAACACCTCCCATTAATGCACCGGTTGTGTTGTCTTCAAGATAATCGCCTTCCTCAACTGCGACCACCCTGACTGAGACGACAGTACATGGATGAGAAATCATTCCTGCTCCATCCAGTGATCTTGCATCATAGGTATTTGCAGAAATATTTCTGGCACAACCCGATAACAATAACACTCCGCAACACAGCACAGATGATAACATAACGACTCTTTTCATAATTCACCTCGTAAAAAACACATCAGCACTTATAACATAACATTGGATTATTAGCAAAAATTAACCAAGTGTTAACTTTTATTTCAGACAACATTATTGTAAAAAATTTTAGATTGTGTCGTCACAAAAACTGAGTTATATTGAAATGGAAAAAGTGGTTGATGTATGAGCAAAAGGGAAGACAAAGATACCCGTAGTTTTATAAACGCAGTGTTTTGGATTTTGCGAACCGGGGCGCCGTGGAGAGACCTTCCGGCATCGTACGGAGGCTGGAAGAACACGCATCGCAGATTTTGTCGATGGCGAGACCAAGGCATCTGGGAGAAACTAATGGAACAACTTATAGGCGAACGCGAACTGGATTGGAAGCCAATAAAGAATTAATCGATGAATTAGATGGATACCAATTCCCAAGACGCTTTCCATGACCTGCGCCATCATAAGCTGCTGTTGATTTTCTTTTTAAAAAATTGGTGATGGAACGGAAGATGTTCATTGAGCCCCCTTCGAAGTTGAAAAGATCACCTGACGCTTGCGAGATGTCGATTCTGCGAGGCAGGCTTTTATTTGGCTGCGAAAACGAAGTAAATCCTCCAAATTTACAGGCGCATACTGAACATGCGTGTCACCATAGAAAATAGAAGTCAATCGTTTCCCTAACTGCAAATCGCAAATGGCTTTTTCTACTGCTTCCAAATGTTCTTGCGTACACATACATACCTTAGCGTCTACATATCCTTATTCAGTTTTTCTCGAAAAAATGTTCAGGGAAAATGCAATTTTTTTGTTTTCTGCATAAGTTTTTCTATTTTTTTATGCACAAAAGATAGATTTACTGCATATAGTATGATAAAGTATATGCAGAAAGGTAGGACTATATGCATAAATTTGATTATTCTTTTCTGGAAAATGGTCTCTTACCGGCTAGGCTCGTCGGTATTATCGGAAATATATACGCTTTAAGTGTTTTATCTCGAGACAGACAGCAAAAATTTGCAGATGTATATACTGAACTTAAGGCTGTTGCGCAAGTTCAATCCGTAAAATATTCAAACGAAATAGAGGGTATTGTAACTACAGACGAAAGAATCAGAGAAATTGTTAACGGCAATACTGCTCCGTACAATCACAATGAGGAAGAAATCGCAGGCTATAGGGATGCTCTTGCGGAAATACATGAGAATTACGATTACATCTCTTTCAGTGAAGAGAATATAAAGCGATTACATTCTGTTATGCTCAACATCGCGGGTTATGAATATGCGGGGCAGTACAAACAAGAAGACAACGACATCATTGAAAAAGATAGTAAAACAGGAATGCGACGAGTGCGTTTTCATCCGACATCTGCGGTTGATACTCCCGATGAAATGAAGCAGCTTGTGCTTGCTTATGTTGATGCACGAGATGATTCAAATATTAACCAGCTTTTGCTTATTCCATGCGTAGTGCTGGATTTTTTGTGTATTCATCCATTTAGAGATGGTAACGGCAGGCTTTCCAGATTGCTTTCTTTATTACTACTGTATAGAAACGATTTTGATATTGGGAAATACATATCTTTTGAAGAGCAAATAAATAAACGAAAAGGAAATTATTACGATGCTCTGTTGCGCTCATCTATCGGGTGGCATGAAACAAAAAGCGATTATGCGCCTTTCATTATGGAATTTTTGATAACTCTCTACTCCTGTTATAAAGAACTCGATAAAAGATTTGCGGTGATTGGTACTAAGCGAGTCACTAAGCAAGCACGCATAGAGGCGACTGTATTTAATAGTCTTACTCCGATATCGAAAAAAGACATAATCAAAATATTACCGGATGTAAGTCCTACCACAGTCGAAAATGTGTTAGGGCAAATGGTAAGATGCGGAAGTGTTCAAAAAATCGGGATCGGACGCAATACCAAATATTTAAAGGTAGATTCGTAGCACTAATATCTGTCATATCCACCGACTTTTTACGATTTTTGGACGAGATCTTTTCGAAATAGGTTTGCTGTTTTCGACTTTTTCAGATTTTGTTCCTGAAATCTGTTCCCACTTTTGCTCAGTCCAACGGTCGATACCCAATGCAATTGCTGCTGCGCGTGCGTAAATTCTGCAATCAAGAGCTTCGTTTCGGTCACGTATTTTCTGCCAATCGCGTTTTGGATAGCCTTTTACGATTTTTGTTACAAGCTGTTCGGCAGTAAGTTGTTTGAAATACTCCGGTTGTATTCTGGAAAGTGCAAGTGGCCATGAGGAATTGAACCATCTTCGTCGCGTGTTTGTTTAAGCCAACCGTAAAGTTCACTTTTTAAAATTGAAACTCCAATTTTCCATAATCGAACACCGTTTGTGATTTTTCTTCCACGAATATTTACATCAACTTTTGTTGGGGCATTTAAGGGAACAAGCGAGTTATCGACTCCTTTGATAGCCATGACGTTATGAATTGATTGAGTTCGCACCCACGCATAAATTTCCTGCGTAGAAAATCCCGAATCGATTGCGAGCATATTTACCCTTCTGGTGATTCCATCTTCACTTTCAAAATTTTCGTTCACAATATCGGACAACTTTCTCCAAACTTCAGGTGACGTAGGACTGCCATAAATCGTTCGATAATCAACAGACCAACTTTCGCGATTTTTCCCCCAAGCAACAATTTCCAATTCCAGACGATCGTTTTGCACATCGACTCCGGCAGTTAAAACGTATCCGCCTTTTGGTACAACTTCGATTTTGTATTTTTCACGCCGATCGAACAGAACTCCCCAGTCCGGCGCATCGCCTTTCTCCTCCCAAGTTAATCCAAGCGTCGTATTCGTCCATGCTTTCAAAAGCTGTTCTCATCTTTCGCCATTTCATAATTTTGTAAGCAAGCCTCCCAGCTGAGCCAACCAACAGGTGAATAGAGTGAGTTTAAATGAAATCCGATTACTTTTTCCGAGATTTTTTCCTCGTTGGTCGCTCGCCATTCACCTCGTTTGAGCATATTGGTTTTATAATGTTCTTCAATATTTCTTTTACAGCCTTCACAAGCATAAAAAGATTTAGAATGCTTTTTATCATGATGTAAGTTCTCCCATTTCAAAGTTTGAAAATGTCCGCAAAACGGACACGGCACAAAAAAATAACGCTGATCAGTTTCTTCAAATTCTTTTTCAATTCGTGAAAGTCCTTTTATAGTCGGCGTTGAAACGATGAAAATTTTTCTGCGAGCAAATGTTGCGGTTCTCTGAATAGCCAAAGTTAAAGGATCACCTTCAGAATCTGCGTCAGGCGGTAAGCATCTACTTCATCAAGGAAAAGATATCGAACGGGCATTGAACGAAGCCCTACAGCGGAGTTTGCTCCGGTAATTACGACAATACCGCCCGGAAATTCTTTTGATTGCACAGTATTTCCTGAATCACGACTGCGAGGATCTTTGACTTTATCACGTAAACATAAAGTGTCTTCGATAAGAGGTGCGAGACGACCTTTCGACCAACGTTTTCCCATCTCAACAGTCGGCTGAACTACTAACATCGGTCCCGGAGCTTGATCGATCATGTAACCGACCCAATTGTTTCCTGCCTCTGTTCCTCCGATTTGAGAACCTTTCATAAAAACAACTTTTTCATAGCTTGATGATGGAGAAAGTGCATCCATGATGTCTTTTAAATACGGCGTTCGAGATTTGCGAAATCTTCCCGGTTCTGATGATGCTGTTTGTGAAAGAATGCGATTGGCATCCGCCCAGTCTGATACTGAAATGACCGAATCAGGCTTCAAGCCAGAGGAAAGAAAGCCATCACAGATATCACCCATTGCTCAATTCTTCCAAAATTGTACGAATTTCTTTCATTAGCGTAGTGTGAATCGTATACGCGTTCTGCATTTCAAGCATCGAAGAGACTCGATCTGGAAGACTTAGCAGTGCGTCACGAATAACGCGACCTTTTCTAAACAAAGTTTCACGAACTTGGTCTGCAGAAATTAATGATTGCGCTTTTTCTGCAGCTTCTAATTTTAAAATTTGGCTCTAGATCGTGTCGTCACAAGATATTTCCCCAAACAGCCAAGCATCTGATCTGAACAGAAGCAAGGAATGAGGACAGATTTTTGCAGTATCTGGTAGCGATTCCGCGCCAACGTTTC
>CACWKL010000063.1 GCA_902761495.1 uncultured Pseudomonadota bacterium | reverse complement strand
TATATAAAGGAGCAAGGGAAAGAATACAAATCACTTCATAAAGATTATCAACTTTGTATGTTCTGAATACCCTGCTGCTTGTGGCGGGGATCCTTTATTAAAAATTATTCTAGAATTATATAAATAATTATTAAAAATCTCGATTAACTACAAAAATAACTAATCGCTCGAGAGATTTTTTGCAAAAAATACCCCCCCCTAACTCAACTCAGAACTAGGGGAACACTACGCTGAAACTGTTTATTTACGAACTAAGCCTTTGAAATATCTGGAGCGTCTGCCGCCTTCATACCTATCACATGGTAACCGGAATCGGTATGAACTATCTCCCCAGTAACCCCGTTGGACAATCGGCTGAGCAAATATACGCCCGTGCCCCCGACATCTTCCAGCGTCGTGTTTCTCTTTAGAGGAGAGTTGTACTGATTCCATTTCAAAATATATCTGAAATCATCGATTCCGTTTGCTGCCAAAGTTTTCACAGGACCAGCGGAAAGTCCGTTAACTCGGATTCCTCTGTCTCCGAAATCCACCGCCAAATAACGAATACTAGCTTCCAAGGCCGCCTTAGCAACACCCATAACATTATAATTTGGAAGAACTCTTTCGGATCCGATATAGGTCAAAGTCAGAATTGACGCATTATCCGCCAGATATTTATCCGCATGTTGACATACGGCTGTCAGCGAATAACAAGAAATGTCCATGGTTTTCAAAAAATTCGCACGAGTCGTTTTTACATACTTGCCCATTAATTCATTTCTATCTGAAAAAGCAATCGCATGGACTATAAAGTCGATCTTGCCGAACTTTTGCCCGACCCTTTCGAAAAGAGAAACCAAACTGGAATCATCGGTAACATCGCATTCTATCATCTCAACTCCGCCCAGAGAATCCGCCAAAGGCTTAACTCTCTTATACAGAACTTCCGATTGGTAACTAAATACCATTTCCGCACCCTGACTTGCAAGTTCCTTCGCAATTCCCCAGGCCAAAGAATGATCATTGGCAACACCCATTACGATGCCCTTCTTTCCTTCCATTAATTTCATATACAAAACTCCATTCCAATCTCATTACAAAACTTTTTAACTACACTCTATTATGATTCTTCATTAATCTTTTTCTTTAAAATCGGGGAAGCTCGAAAAGAAACCGTCCTTCTTGCCGAAATAACAGCCGGCTCTTTTGTTTTCGGATTCCTTCCCATACGCTCTTTTTTGTCGTGAACCTTAAAAGTTCCGAATCCCGTAAGCTTCACATCTTCACCATCAACAAGAGCCTCAGAAATTTCCGAAAGAACCTCATGAATAAACTCTAAAGCCTCAAATTTCGTAACCTGAAACTCCGCAGTTATAGCATCGGCTATGTCCGAGCGCGTTAATGTTTTCACTTTAGTCATCTTTTTCCCTTACATCCTTATCAGAACGAGCCAACATTTTCATTCCAGTCATTTCCATTCTTCACATCTTACAAAATTTATCTCTTACATTCTTATCAGAGCGGCTCCCCAAGTAAATCCTGCTCCCATAGACAGTAACACAATATTTTTATTTGTGCCAATTGTATCCTTTATCTCATTCAACGCCAATGGAATAGTCGCCGCAGAGGTATTGGAATGCTTGTCTATGGTCACAACTACTTTTTGTGAATCAATCTTCAGCACATCTATCAATTTGTTTATGATTCTGACATTCGCCTGATGAGGAACAACCAAATCAATATCATCGATGGTTAAGTTATTTTGCTTAAGAAGTTCACGAAAAGAATCACAAAACTTTTCGACAGCAAACTTAAAAACCTCGCGACCTTTCATGGTAACCACACCTGACGCCTGAGTTGTTGCCACACCTCCGCTGGTCATCAAAAAATCTGTGTAACTGCCGTCGGAGTAGATCTTGCAATACTGGATTCCCTTATCAGTATTTTCCTCCGCTTTGAGAACTACTGCCCCCGCTCCATCACCAAATAATACGCAACTTGCCCTGTCGTTCCAATCCAAAATTTTTGAAAAACTGTCCGCACCTATTACCAAAGCGTGCTTCGCTCTCCCTGTTTTTATGAAAGAGTCCGCAACATCCAGAGCGTAAATAAACCCGCTGCAAGCCGCGCTCACATCAAATGCAGGACATTCACTGGTAATGTTCAGATTTTTCTGAACCACGCAAGCGGTTGCTGGAAAAGTATAATCACCGGTAGTCGTTCCAACCACGCCAACGCATCTTTCGCGGCTTTCGTCGCCAAAGTAGAGGTAGTCTCGCCCTCATCTATTACATACCTCTGTTTAATTCCTGTTCTTTGAGAAATCCACTCATCGGAGGTATTCAAACTCGCCGGCAACTCGTCATTTTTAATACATTTTTGAGGTAAAGCTCCGCCAAATCCAACAACAACCGATTTCATTTCTTCCCTTCTGACTCTTTTTGTACTTCCGCCTCGGCCTCGTAGTGTAACTTTGACCTTTCCAACTGATCCTGGATACGATCAAAAATATTCCTCCTCAGAACATTCATGGTAAATCTTACTGCATTCGCAAACCCGACATCGTCCGTCCCTCCGTGGCTTTTTACCACAACTCCGTTGAGTCCCAAAAGAACCGCTCCGTTGTACAGACGCGGGTCCAATTTCTTCTTCAACTTACTGAGAGAGGGCAATGCCAGCAACGCTCCGATCTTGGAAAGAAACGAACCTTCCAAGGCCCCTTTTAACTCAGAAACTATAAATTTCGCCGTCCCTTCCATGGTTTTAAGAAAAACATTTCCGGTAAAACCATCGGTGACAATGACATCCACGACACCTTTGTTTATGTCGTCACCCTCGACAAATCCGACATAGTTATCGAACAACTTCCTGAGAATTTCCGAAGTTTGCTTGACTAACTTGTTGCCTTTGCATTCCTCAGAACCGATATTCAGCAAAGCGACTGATATGTCTTCCTTTTCAAAAACCGAACGAGCCAGGGCCTCTCCCATAATCGCAAAATCCACCAGATTTTTCACGGAACATTCAGCATTAGCCCCAAGATCCAAACACACCGTGTTAGCTTTTTTCCCGGGAATAACAGTTCCGATGGCCGGCCTCTCTATACCTTCAATTGTTTTTAAAATGATTTTGGACAAAGCCATGTAAAGACCTGTATTTCCCGCAGAAATGACTGCGGAAGCCTCTCCCGACTGCACCGCTTGTATAGCCATTCCCATGCTGGTATTTTTCCCGGTACGCAGAGAGGACATAACATCCATGTCGGACGTTATAACGGCATCAGCATGACGAATCTCGTAAGACACTCCCTCAAGAAAATCCTGTTCGTACTTCTTCAGGGTTTCGCCATCACCGAAAATCAAAAAATGGGAATCCGTCTCTTTGAACTGAGACAACCCCTTCAGAACTACTTCCGGAGCGTTATCTCCGCCCATACCATCTATAGCGATAATCTGTCGACCGGAAATAGTCATTACGCTTCTTGACGCCTGTCTTTCAAAATCTGACGACCGTTGTACATACCGCACACTTTGCATAGGTGATGCGGAAGCTTAGATTCTCCGCAATTCGGACATGCTACAACATTAACAGGGGTAAGAGCCAAGTGCGACCTGCGCATATTTCTCTTTGATTTGGAAACCTTTTTCGTAGGTACTGCCATGTTAATCTCCTAACTAAATTTTTTTAACACTGTTCTATTTACCGAAAAACCAGAAATTTTTCAAGGTACAACAGATAAAATCTCGCAATATAATATTCAAAAAAATCAAATACTAACTCAAATTTTATATTATAATTGCCGCGTGGACTCAGGAGATCATATGTTAGCGGAAAAGAAAAAAAGGCATGCGGAGCTTTCGAAATTGTTGTCGAATTATTCGCGACAGTACTATATATTCGACGATCCGAGTGTAAGTGACGCCGAGTACGATGCTCTTTATCAGGAACTTTTAGCTATCGAAAATGAATATCCGCAACTTGCGACAAAATCCAGTCCTTCTCAAAAAGTCGGAGCAAAAGTTTCCAAGGATTTTCAAAAAGTCGTCCACAAACAAAAGATGTTGTCGCTGGAAAACGCGTTCAATGAGGAAGATATTCAAGATTTCATCGATAAAGTGAAAAAATTGACGGGAAAATCCGAAGTTGAATTCATGTTGGAACCGAAATTGGACGGTCTTTCCTCATCGATTACGTATCGCGACGGTATTTTGGTTCAGGCATCCACCCGAGGAGACGGAGCAATCGGAGAGGATGTTACCGAAAATATAAAAACGTTAAACAATGTTCCGAAAAAGATAAACCTATCGGATGATATTGAAATTCGGGGCGAAGTCGTAATGCTGAAAAAAGATTTCGAACAGCTGAACGAGCAGCGCCGACTCAACGGAGAAAAGTTGTTTTCAAACCCTCGCAACGCGGCGGCTGGCTCTCTGCGACAGCTCGATTCACACATCACGGCTCAACGCAAACTGACATTTTTTGCATATTCTATTATCGGAGAAAGTTTGAATCTGACAAGCCAACAGGAGATTTTGCAAACTCTGCGCGACCTGGGCTTCACGGTTTCTGATAAAACGAAATTATGCCGAAACCAAGAAGAGGCTTTTGAATTTTACAAAACTATGGAGCAGCAGCGCTCTGATTTGGACTATGACATCGACGGCGTCGTTTACAAAACAAACGATCTATCGCTACAAAAACAGATGGGGAATGCGACAAAATATCCTCGCCATTCAATAGCATACAAATTCCCGGCTCAGAAAGCGCAAACCACCATTTTGGATATAGTCGTACAGGTAGGGCGCACGGGAAATATAACTCCAGTGGCGGAGCTGGCTCCGGTTAATGTTGGTGGAGTGATTGTTTCTCGTGCAACTCTGCACAATAAAGATGAAATCGAAAAAAAAGATATTCGTGTCGGAGATCGAGTTGTGGTGCAGCGCGCAGGTGATGTGATTCCGCAGATTCTCCACCCGATAATCGAGCAGCGACTGGCAGATTCCGTTCCTTTTATATTTCCCACCATCTGTCCATGCTGCGGATCTGAATTAGTGCGAGAGGAAGAGGAAGTCGCGATTAAGTGCGAAAACCTCGACTGCTCCGCCCAACTTGTAGAAAAACTCATACATTTTGTTTCGCGCCAAGCATTTAATATTGAGGGGCTCGGCGAGCAGAACATCAAATTTCTCTTCAACAAAGGCATCGTAAAAAGTCCCGTTGACATATTCCATCTTCAAGAAAAAAATCAGCAATATCATCTGGAAAACGAGGACGGATGGGGAAAGCAGTCGGTGGAAAATCTTTTCAAATCGATCGAAAACGCAAAAAATATCGGGCTGGAAAAATTCATCAACGCGCTGGGCATTCCTCAAATCGGGCGGGCGGCTTCTGTGTTAATTGCGAGATTTTACGGAACTTTTTCAAATTTCATGAACGCTGTCGAACAAGATACCGTCAGCGAACTGATCACCATCAACGGCATCGGAGACTCGATGATTCAGGATTTGAAAAATTTCTTCAAAATATCCAACAATCTGGAGGTCATGAGAAAGCTGTCAGCAGTGGTCAGTATTCAGGACGCCCAAACAACCGAAGAATCCGAGTGGACAGGCAAGAGCATCGTATTTACAGGCACTCTCAGCACATTAAGCCGAGATGAAGCGAAAGAAATTGTTGAAAAATTGGAAGGAAAAGCATCCTCTTCGGTGTCATCGAAAACCTACCTCGTCGTCGCCGGAGAAAATGCCGGCTCGAAGCTCGAAAAAGCAAGAAATCTCGGGGTAAAAATCATCTCAGAACAGGAATTTTTAGAGATGATCAAGGAAGGGTGAGATCGAAAAACGGCTTACATCTCCCCCTTCCGAACTGTTTCCAATTTACTGAATTTTGTATTGTTGATTCACGACCCCCTTTATCGTTCGCACAATTTGAATCATACTCAGAGAAATTTCTTTTATCATTTTTCAAACTATCGGAGCAATCGCACAAACAATTTTTGAAATTAAAATTACCGTCTTTTTCAATATTGCAATTATCATGGGTGCCACCCGCAAAATCTCTGATATTATTTTTCTGATAAAATCTAAAATCATAAAAGATGTTTCTTTCAACATGCCAATCTCCGATATTTATTTTTGGCTCTAGACCATCATCTTTTTTGATTTTACTTTATTGCAAAGAACAATTTTGCAATAAAAGTAGCGAAATTGTCATCTCTATGATTGAATCTAGCCTC
>CACWKL010000062.1 GCA_902761495.1 uncultured Pseudomonadota bacterium | reverse complement strand
TCACAACCACATTTTAAACATTTTAATTCCATCTTCGGCCTCTTCGGTTCTTCAATATTTCTCATTTTATCTCTTTAAATTGCTAAAGTGAAACTCTCATTTTTTCTCAGTATAACTACCGAAGGCAACTAAGTTCGGAGAAGAAGCCGCGGTAACCTACGCAATTTCGCAGGCGGACACCGGGGAAGAAGCGCAATCCTACGCCGATCTGGTAATCAGCATGGTCGAGTGGGAAGTGATCGGATTATCAGCGGTCGGAGTCTACAAATGGGTTAAAAGGAAAGCACCGGCACTGAGGAATACTTTCTCTAAGGCTAAGATCTCGGAGTTGTTCGGATTATCGAGAGCGAAGCAGACGGCAACAGCTTCTGTCAGTGAAGCTAGTGCATCCGTTGGAATGTTGGAGAAAAATAATGTAAAATCAGGCGTTAAAAGCTGGCAGGTTAGAAAAGCCAAGATAAAGGGAAAAGCGCAGGTGACAAAAACTCCAGGACACGAAATTGGATCGATGAGAATAGCTGTAGAGGAGAGCAAAAAGTCGGATGTTGAGGTTATATACATGGATAAATCATTGAAGGATGTTACAAATGGAGAGATAAATTCTCGTAAGAGACCTGATGTGACAGTGGTGAGAAAGGATGGTCGAATCATTACACACGAGGTAAAATCAAAAAGCCAAACAAAGACTGAATTAAGGGACAAAATCGATAAAATGCAAAAGTCTTTACCTGAGAATAGAAGAGATTTAGAAGGAATTAGTGATGTATTTGATGTGGAAGGAAGGAAAATATGAGTGTTTACACAATAAACAGAGCCCACATATTGTGTTCATCTTTTGCTTTTTATGGTTTCGAACCCCTTGTTGGGGATGGGGCGAGAGCATGGTTTGATTATTGCTTATCTACCGCAGAGAAGATAGGACCATATTTTGACGAAGGTTGTTGTAGTCCGGGTAACGCAGAATATGTATTAATGAAAAGTTGTAAAAAAGCTTTAGATCGTAATATCGACGGAGTTGAATACGTAGAACTAAGGTCATTAACTGATGAGGATATTGGCTCTTATGGAGAAGCTTACGCCTCGTTTGAAAATAAAAATAAAGAAAGTTTTTGGGGAATACGCCGTGATTTCGTAAGTCGCGATTTTATGTTCGAAATTGGAAAAAGATTGTGTAAAATTATCCAGCCAAAATATGGAATTTTTTATGATATGCCTTTTGTGTATTCTCCAGATCTGTATGTGGATGGGATGGGAAATGGCGAATTTGACACGGAAGAATATAGTAAATTGTATAACGAGAAACATGTGGATGCCGTAAAAAGAAGACGGATATGGAGGATTAACTTTTGTAAGTACGTTGATAATTGTTCCTCAGGACACCTTCGCGAAGTATACCCGATAAATTTCATCAATGAAAATCATTTGAAATACGAGATTTTCCCGAAAATCGCTCTTAAAGATTGGATATTAGCAGAAGATCATAGGGGGAAGCTGGAGCAAATTACGGATGAGCTATGGGCATGGACAATTGAAGATGCCGATCTTGAAGGTGTTACGATTGCGTTGGCAAAGTCGGACATCTGTTTATGCGTGAACAAGGAGAATCCGCATAGATACGATTACGGAGTCAGACCCGAAGATCAAATAAAAATAATTCCGTGGAAAGACAGACCGGAAAATCAGTAGAAAGTTTCAGTAACCTGCGCGATCTCGCAGGCGGACACCGAGGGAGAAGCGCAATCCTACGCCACAGGATTAACCTTATCAGATGGTTTTGCATAAATTACTAGAAGTATCTGAAAGTAAAATTGAAAAAGGAAGATAATGAACTGGGTAGTCACACTACCCACTTGAAATTGCGAGCACTGGATGGAAAAATGAGACTAACCAATGTGATGAGCTGCGAGCAAAAAATCCAGGTGATTGATTTAATTTCGCAAACAACCAATAGGAACAATTAACACATCATCTGAGCGTTTGTAAGCATAAGAGCCCGTTCCCGTTAGAACCATCTTAAATGAAGGAGCTTTCATTTTGGAAGTGTCAATGTTTGATTCCAATTTATTTAGCGTTTCTACTCCTTCTAGAATGCGAGTTTCTCCACCCAATTTGATTTCAATTAATCCATACAAGCCATTGCGTAAGTGAACGACAGCATCGCACTCAAGACCTCTTCGATCTCGGTAATGATATACATTCCCATCTAGAGATTCCGCATATACTCTTAAATCTCGTACACACAAATTTTCAAAAAATAGCCCTAATGTGTTTAGGTCGTTGATTAAATCTTGTGGTCCGAGGCCCAAAGCGGCAACTCCGATTGATGGGTCAGTAAAGTACCTGGTATCAGAAGAACGTATTGCTGTTTTAGAACGCAAATTCGGATTCCAAGCCAGAGAATCCTCGATTACAAATATTTTTTTCAAAGCATTTATGTATGAGCTTATTGTGTCATCAGATATGATTTGTGCTTCGTTGGTTTGTAAATCACTGCTGATCGATTGCAAAGTGGCTTGAGATCCGATAAATCTCGAGTAAGTTCGCATCAAACGATGAGCTCTCCCTTTGTTCCTGTGAACATTGTCGACTTTTGATATATCAGTATCGATAATAACGCTGTAGTAATCAGAGGCTTGTTGTAGAGCGACTTTATCCGGACAATCCAGAGATTTTGGCCAGCCTCCTCTACAAATCAAGAAAGACAGATTATCTATGTCTATGGAATTGGTACCATCTATATCTAGATGACCGTTAAACAACTCTTGAAGAGAGACTGTTCCATTAGAATCTCCTGACTCAAACAAACTCATTGGTCGCATAAGCATTTTTGTAATTCTTCCGGCTCCGGAGTGATAAACCTTGGACATATCAGTGGGAACGGACGAACCCGTTAATATGAATTGACCGAACGCGTCTCTTTTGTCAACAGAAAAACGAATCGCATCCCATAATTGAGGGGCCATTTGCCATTCATCAATCAGACGAGGAGTATTTCCTTCCAATAACTTCGAGGGCTTTATCTCTGCTAACTCGAGATTTTGCTTCACCTTCTCAGGATCTTGCATATAGAGAATGCTTTTTGCAATTTGTGATGCTGAAGTCGTTTTACCGCACCACTTGGCTCCTTCGATTAAAACAGCGCCTTTGCCTTTCAGTTTCTCTTTTAAAATCTCATCAGCAATTCTAGGTCTATATTTTCGCATGACTAATCCCTTTTAATATAAATACTTTACTGGATTTTGAGAAGAAATCAAGAATAATTCGGTAATTTGGTAAGTTTTTAATCGGTGAAAAGGTAAAGACTTGTTCGGTGATTTGGTAAAAACAAGATGATCGATGACGATTTAATCGAAGTCATTTCCCAAGTTACATCGCAAAGTCTCTCAAAAGTTAGTGTAGATTTTACAGGAGTATGTAAGAACATTCATATAAAGAAATGTCAGGAGAGTTTATCTCATACATGGAATTCGATCTTATTTTATATTTATGGCTAAGTGATCGCTTTCGTAAACTAGAGCATTTTCCGTTTTTAGTATCACTCGCTTACCAAAAGTGCCAGTTTAGCTTAATAGATTGAATTATAAAATAAATTCGGAAATTTAACGAAAAGTTCGTTTTTAGTATCATTTGGTTAGTGAATGATTTTGTTTTAATTTAACTTATTGAAGAACAAAGAAAAATCGAGATTTGCTGTCTCTAACGGTGGTTATGTTTTTATAGTCATTCGCTCCACCATTCGCATCAAACAAACTGGATTTTAGCTCAGTGGTAGAGCGTCACGTTCACATCGTGGGGATCGTAGGTTCGAATCCTGCAATATCCACCATTTTTATGTAACCCGTTGATTTTCCAGGATAATTTTGTGATATATGGAAGCCGTTTGAGCAATGTGTATGGCATTTATGATTAATGTATATCAACTTTTATATGTATATATGTAGTCTCCAATCTATCTATTTGAGAGTTTCACTTTAGCAATTTAAAGAGATAAAATGAGAAATATTGAAGAACCGAAGAGGCCGAAGATGGAATTAAAATGTTTAAAATGTGGTT
>CACWKL010000061.1 GCA_902761495.1 uncultured Pseudomonadota bacterium | reverse complement strand
AGACTACTCTTTTTCTCTTGCTCTGTTCAGCTATTTCTCTTATTTTCTCTCTCTAGTTCACTTCGTCTCTTTTGTCTCACTTTTTGGTGAACGTGGACAGAAATGTGAGAGTAAAGATGGGTACATTCATTCATGATTTACTGAAGCGATTAACAAAGTTTTAACTAATAACTGGGAGAATATCAGAGTATAAGTTTTTGTGGTCTCAACTTAACTTATATAAACAAAAACCTGATCAGTTCTTATAAGATTTCAAAAAACTAAAAACATCTGCGTCCAATAGATCAACGCGATTATATAAATATTCCGGAATGCGAGTTTGAGATTATACCGACTGGTTGAAAGATTATAGATTTTTTTCGAGGATATTAATCCGGTCAATGCGATATAATTTCCTCGTTAACCCTTTTTTAAAAGTTATCCACTGAATCTGTGGATAAACCTGTGGATAAGTCTGTGGATTAGTTTATTTTTCCGTAACTTCATGGGGTTGCTGAATAGTTAGGCATATTTTTAGGGATCTATTAGGGGTATTTGGCTAACATATTGAAAAGTAAAGAAAACTTTGATATCGAATGGCAAACTAAGGCATTCCAGTAAACCGATTTTACATAAATTCCGCTGAATTTTTCTTCAACGAATTTTGCTATAAAATCTGTGGATAACTTTCCCCGTTACCATCAATTAATTCAATCGTCAATAGCTTTTCGCGGAATAAATGGCATTATGAAGATTCCGCTGACGGTGAACAACGCAGCGATCAAAATCGATTCGAGAGATGACTCAAATATCATCAATCCGCAGAAGGTCAGTGCCAAAATCGCAAGCAATATTTTTTTGAAGCTGTGAATCTTTATGGCAAACTTCAGGTAGGCGAGGGCACAAATGGTATAGACCAACAAGAATGATTTTACGGAAAAATCGATGATATAGGCGATTTGTGACGACAGATTCTCGTTTTTAGTTAGGATCAAAATCGGAATCATTCCCAGACAGCTGATTAAAACACTCACGTAGGGTGCGTCATTTTTGTTTTTCTTAGCAAGAACTTTCGGAAGGAGTTTGTCTTTCGCCAGTCCGAGTGATATCTGAGATGAGGTCAAAATCCACGCGTTCAGAGTTCCGATGCAGACCAGCGAGGTAATAACCGCGATGATCAGTGAGCAATTTTTCCCAAGTACGACGCTTATGGCATCCACAAACGGCGCCTTGCTGTTTGCTAAAGTTTTACTCGGAATTACTCCCATGATCGCGACATTGTTTATCAAATAAATCAGCGCAACGCTGACGGTTCCCAAGATTATCGCTCGCGGAATTGTTTTCGATGGATTTTCTACGTCTCCTGCCGGAGTCGTTGCGCATTCCACTCCGATGAAGCACCAAAAAGCGATCGAAGTCGCGAGCAACATCATATCTCCGAAAGACATTTCTGCGTATCCAGGCAGAACAGTGGCTTTGGACAAATCAAAATCCTGAAAAATTATCGCCGGCACCACCACAAACGGAATGAATTTCAACAAAGTCAGCACGAATTCCAACTTTCCCGATAACACAACACTTTTACAATTAACGTAGGTCAGAGCCAGCAGCAAAATTATTTCTAAAGAAAGATAGAGGTAAGGCGACTGATGTTGTCCGAAAAAAGGGTGAAGGCATGCAATTGCCGTGACTACCACGACGGAGCTGCTTATCCACGAAATCAGCCAATAGGTCCAGCCAGTGAAAAAGGCGGGAATTTTTCCGAACATCTCGTTTACGTAGACGTGAGGTCCGCCGGTTTTCGGAAAGTTGGAGCACAGTTCCGCAAAAACAAAGGCCAAAAAGATCGCCCCCAGCCCTGCGAGAATCCACGCGTAAATGCCGTAAACTCCGAACGGAGCCAAACCCGTCGGCACAACAAATATGCCCGAACCGATCTGACTTCCGAAAACTATCGCTAAAACTGCACCAAACCCTAACTTTTTTGACATGATACTTCTTTCTTTGCCCGCATTATCGGTGATTCACGCGCGAAATGCAAGAAAGAATCAACTTAACTTTTCTAATTATATTTGTTACTATTGATCCATTCTTTATGCGATGAGGATGCAAATGCAGAATGATATGAACGTTGATAATTACGTAAAATCTTTTTATGAAAAAATTGATCCTAAAACTAAGGCGGTCATTTTCAGCACTTTAATTTTCGGGATACTGGCCCATGGAATGATGCTATTTAACAAGTATTCTTTTTTTGACGATATTAAGTGCATGTTCGACGTTGGATGGACCTATGGTTTGGGTAGATGGTTTCTACATTTTTTAGGTAAATGTTCTCAGGTATTTTTTCATTCTCCTCATTATAGTTTGCCTCTGATAAAGGGATTAACGTCGATCTTATTTATCGCGATTTCATCCGTATTGGTCATAAAGATACTTCGAATTAAGTACATTACAACCAGTGTTTTGATCTCAGCAATGATGATTGTGTTTCCGTCATGGGCTTCGACATTCGGATATATGTTTACTGCACCATATTATGCTTTTGCTCTGCTACTTTCTTCTTTGGGAGTGTTTATTCTTTGTAAATTTTTAGAAAGTCGGATACCATCATGTTGCTGTGCTGTGCTGTGCTGTGCTGTGCTGTGCTGTGCTGTGCTGTAGCATCGGAATATACCAAGCATTCATCCCCTATACATTAACACTCATTTGTTTCTATCTTATCGAAGAGATTTATTCCGATGAAAGTAATCGAGCCATTTTCCTAAAAGGAATGTACTTCGTTGGAATTGTCGTATGTTCCATAGTGCTTTACTTTATTCTTACGAAAATAATTTGTTCCATTAAAGGATGTGAATTGGCTAGCTATCAAAATGTGAATTTGATGGGAAGAGAGGGTATAGCTGTTTATTTTGAGAGAATTTTTACAGCATTTCGGTATTTTTGGCATCCAAAGATGCGTAATATGCTGTATCCGATGAATATAGTGCCTTTATATTACGCCAGCGTGGGCGGTTGCACTGTTTTACTTCTGTACAAGATAGTGATTTTTCTCAAAAATCGAGAATTTATCCGAGCTGCGATGTTGTTTTGTCTGATAGTGTGTATACCTATAGCGATCAATTTTATTATGGTTATGTGCTCGTTTAAAATTGTTTATTGTCTGATGTGTTGTGCTCAAGTGATGCCTTTTGTTTTATTAGCTTGGATAATTGAGAAAACGCATTTTAATAATGTCATATGGAATAGACGAATATATATTACGGGAAGTGTCATTTTGCTGTTAATTTCTCTTGTCTACTGCCGTTTCGATAATGTTTACTATCTGAAATATTGCTTTGCCCAAAGTCAGCAGGTCAGTTATTACAACACGATGATTACACGTATAAAGAACAGTAAAGGATATAATGCGAAATATCCGATTACATTTGTCGGAGATTCTTTTTGTGATGCGTCGGTACCCATCATGCCAGAATTTCGTTGTGAGATGGCTCCAAATGTGATGCATCCTCCCTTTTACTCAATGGGCGAAATGATGAGACTCTGGTGCTGGTATAGCCCCACGATTGTAGAATCCAAATCTTTTGAGAATCTACCTGAAGTTAAAGCTATGGCGCTTTATCCAAATGATGGCTCGATAAAGGTAATCAATAAGACCGTGGTGATAAAAATTAACAATCCGCAAAGTGATTAATGTGCTACGATTAGTAATTATTTAATTTAGGGAGGACGCAGCTTTAACCTTATTTCACCGTTGCTGACAAATCTGAATAGTTTTGTGGAATATAGATGTAGAAAGAAACTATTTCTTTTACAGAGTCGGCGGTCATTCAGAGATGATTCACGTGCAAAATATAAGTAGCGAAGGTGAATTTGCATGGGATCTTTTTATACACATCGCTTTTAGTTTCTCGAAAAATTTCCAAAAAGATTAGAAATAACAACTCACTGAAATTACCGTCATCATTTTATGACGGGAGATAATCAATTGACCTCCACCTCTCCCTAAAGGAAGAGGATTCCTATTGGCAGAATTCTTAACAGAGACTGCCCCAGGCGGGTTCTTGCTTCGCAGCAAGCTTCTTGC
>CACWKL010000060.1 GCA_902761495.1 uncultured Pseudomonadota bacterium | reverse complement strand
GAGCGGATCAACGATAAACTACAAAGATCTGGAGCAATTGAAGACATATTTGCAAAAGCAGGGCAAGGATCCGGAGGTAACGATCGCAAGAACGATAGATGAAAAAATCAACGACGCGGTTGCGGCTTATATGTCGAATCATCAGGTAGCAGGCCAAACAGAAGAGGTACTCAAGGAAATAGTGAAGTATCTGAAAGATCAGGGCAGTGCGACGATAGATAGAGACGATGTGAAGAATTACCTGGTGACCGCAGGAAAAATTCCGAGTTCGGATGCGCTGACTTTGGGTTATCAGAATTTGCTTGATTTGAAGGCGTGTTCAGAGGCGGAGGATATCAAAATAACGGTAAAAATAGCCAAGACACGAGAAGAAATGTCCGACGATGAGAGAATCAAGGATGAGATTGACGAGTATTTGGATGATCACACGATAGAAGATCTTCCGACAGACAGAGAAGAGGCCAAAGACTTGCTGACCGGTGTTGTAGCATATCTGAAGAGCCTGGGCGAGAATGCGACGGTGAAGACCTCGGATATCTATGAACACGCAGCAGTGACCTTCACATATGATGAGCTGGTCCAATTTGTGGAGTACTTCAAGGGCAAAGACGGTGTTCCGAGCACGATAACGGTGGAGACGTCGGACAATGAAAAAATCGACGATGCGATCGAGGTCTACTACCCAACCCATCCGATCTGTGAGCTGACTGAGGCCGAAGCCAAGGCCGCTCTGCGCGAAATTGCGAACTACATAAAAGATTTGCCGTCCGGCACTAAAACGAGAAGCTCGACCGTTATGGAGGCGCTGAAATCCGCGACCCCGCCTAAGATTCCGAGCGCTGTCAATTTGTCTCACGACGATTTAACGGACTTTATCGCGGCGCTGAACGTTGAAGAGCTGAGCTTGAACATCACCGTCCTGGAGGAAGAGTCTACGCTACGTAGCGAGATTAATGCAATCTTAGACAATTACGCTCCGAGCGAAGGTTCTGATTTCGACAGTACACTATTTAACGATCTTTTGTCCGATGAGGGAGTGGTGGACGCTACGAGTGTTCAAACCTATTGGGGAAATGCCGTTGCGGATGCTTTCCTGGATACTCTTGAGGATCCGAATGACACCACTATGTGGAAGAAAATTTTGGCTATAGAAACTAACGTGAACTCCTGGTCCAGCAACGCAGCTACTGCCATTAACAATAAGATCGAAACAAAAGATTCGTTGCGGGAGGCCATAAAATCATATCTTACGGCTACTGATGAAATCACGGCAAATGAGAGGATGTCAAATCTCTTGAACAACAATAATCTGAGCGCCTTGGGCGGCGAAAATTTGAAAGATACACGCCAAGCGGTCGATTCGGCAATCGCTGAGGCTGAGAATTTAAAGGTAGATGCGTTCTATGATGCTCTAGTAAACGCTGCGGCTACAGTACTTAAGTACGCTTTGTCTCTGATAGTAGGGGAAGAAGATTTGCTCAATCAGGTTATCAATTCTTTCCCGGCGGATTTGAAGTCTTATTGCAAAAATTATTACGTGGAGGGTATAGCTCATCCAAAGATAAAAAAATATGTGGAAGATTACTATACTCAAGAAGGAGCACTGAAAGTAGGAAATCTAGATTTAGATCAGGCATATAAGTTGGCGGTGTATTTGGAAAGTCGACAACCGAACCAAGTAACTGAAAAAGAAGCTAGAGATTATTTAATACAAGAAGGAGAAAGTTTAACTGATGACGATTTAACATACGCCGATTTGAGTAAATTTGTAAGTTATTTGTATAAAAAAGGTTTAACTATAAATATAGAAAGATCACAGGGAGAGGATGGTGAAAATCAAAGGATCATAGATTTGATACTGCTATATGTGGAAGGCGGATATGCGAAGTGGACAACTCCGGGCGACATAAATAATGAAACAATCCTTATAGCAAAATATTTGAACAAACTGTGTGGTATGATAAGAACAAGTACGGAGATCATAAATTATCTGAAAACTAATACCATTTCTGATGAGAAGATATCACCAGATTCAACGATAGCGCATGAAAATTTGATAGATTTTGTGGAATATTTAAATGCCCATCAAGGAGGTATAACAGTAACAATTACAGAAGAAAGATCATCTGATGAAATTGCCCAGATTAAAGCGATAATATCTAATTATGGAAATCTCAATTCGATGGGACTGGATCAAGGCCGAGAAATTAATCAAGCATACAATATAGTAGACTGTTTGAGTGAACTGAATGGTATGACAAGAACAAGTGAGGCCATTATAAATTATCTGAAAGATAGGAATACGACATTATCAACAATAACGACAACACCTGAACAATTGATAAATTTTATGAATTATATGAAAGAGGAAGGAGAGGATTTAACAGTAGAAATTACAGATGGAGAAGGATGGATAGAAACAATAACTAAACAATACTTGTCCAGTTATTTGCAATTAGAACTTTGTAGATTTGATAGAGACACTTGGGCTCCGGATGGTGTGACGGACACGATTTATAACAGAATTATAACAGCTCCATCGTGGAAATATACTGATTTAGTGAGCAAAATAGATGGAGAAACGAAAACAGTAATAGGAGAAAATCTGGCAGGTCTATTAATAATGACGATATATGATTACGAGTCGGATAAATACAAACAATTACTTTCAAAATTGGATGACTATGATTTAGCAAAAGGTGATAGTAAAGAAACGAAAAAGACGGAACTGGAGGATTATATAAAAGGAAGCGAAATAAATTTGATTGTTATGAATCATAATCCTTGGAGTGTGATTGAACCCTTCTATAGTCATACGCCTACTAAAGATGAGGTTAAATCAATAATATTGAATCCTGCAAATAACACACCACCTTGTGATTTTGGCGAAAATCGTAGGCACGCAGGTTGTTGGGATGGAGTAGTAGACAAAATGGCTCAGGATTTGATTCAATTCCAATCGCCAAGTCAGCAAGATGTGGAGGACATTTATAAATCTCGTGTCATAGACCATTTCTACGATCACGCCTGGAGAATGAATCGGGGGTTAATTGCATGGCCGGATGTTGTTTTGAATGTCAAAAGTAACGCTGTAGTCCCAGCAACGACAGATCCTGAATATACAACTCTGGTTGGAGATAGTTCAACGACTGGAACAATCAAATGGTATCTTGCCGTTTCAGGAAATGATGCCGCCAAGAAAACAGCTTTGGGAACGCTTTTAACTAACTCAAATCTGCACCTTGGTGCGTTGTCTCAATTCGTGGGGAATAACGATATCGACTGGAGTAAAGCGAAAAGAAAATATGAAGGTATTACTCCTAATGGATCAAATGTAAAAACGTTGGATCACACTTACTCGCAAATTAATGTCGATATGGAATCAGTTGATGAGCAGGCGGTCTATGATGCCTTGGCGGCGCGATTGCCGGTGGTGCGCATGGCGGCTCTTATGTCTGGTAATTTCTTGAATTCTGTTCAGGCGGAGACGATATTGGCGGAAGCTACCGATGCCGAAACGTCTACTATGGTGAAGGAAAAATCTCTCATACTGTTGAATACGCAAAATGATTTGGACAATTTTGTACAAATCTTCAGTAATCGAAACCTGGGAAGTCGTGAAATTACAGTTGATGCCGATGTAGCAGGGACTCAATCCAACATTCGTGAGGCGATAATCTCCAGCGTAGTGGGTTATTTGGGACAAAATGTAACACTTACCAATGCCCAGAAAATCGCTTTGGTTTTTGCAATAGATAACTTGGACACCAGTGCAAGCCAGGCGGAGAAGAGGGCTGCGATTTTGAGTTATATTCCGGGTATCAATGCAGAAGATTTGGCTCCCCTCGTCGCCAAGCTGACAGAAATAAAGGAGGGTATGTAGCGTAGATGAGAGTGTTTATATAAATATATCAAGCGATTGAAGAGGGAATTCTCGTCGGTTTTCTCGGTTTTTTTCTCTCTTCTATTCTCTTCTTTTTCCTTTCTTCTTCCAACTCTTTCAAAAATCATCCATCGAACAAAATAATCTCGTGATATCCTTCTTCATGGCTTCGCTCCTGTTCTTTTTTTTCGGAGCTTAGCCTTTTCTTCCCTGTTTTTTCAAGATCTCTAATCCATAATTGGGGTTAATATATTAAGTAAAAAAACTTGTAAAATGTTTGTAAAGTGGTATTAATGAATCTACTTTAGTATTGTGTAGTTTTTGTACTGATACTGAAAAATTAAAGAGTTTTTAAGCTTTCACGTGATGCGGAAGTATTTGTTGTTAGATAGAGGAGAGTAAATATGAAAAAGGCAGTGTTTTTAGCCAGTTTGGCTGTTATGACGGCAAATGTATTGGGAATGTATAATACGTTGCCAGCGGATGTTAATGGAGCAGTTCAGCAACCAATCACAAATCTGAAAGA
>CACWKL010000059.1 GCA_902761495.1 uncultured Pseudomonadota bacterium | reverse complement strand
CTGAAACATTCTATTATTTTTTTGATCTTATATTTGCTTAATCTGCTGTATTTCATGCCTTTTACCCTACATCTTTTTCAAGATGATGGTCTAGAGCCTCTGCGATTAATTGATTATCCTTCTCATCAGTCTTGACTTTGGACAGTTTGGAACGAGAAAAAGATTTGATTTTGGAAGAGATTGCAACTTTCACGATAAGTTTGTGATCAAATAAAAAATCTGCAACAACTTCAAAATAACTTTCTGTTTCACTTAGATTTCAGTTCGTTATACTTTCGAAGAAAAGTCAAAATTTCTTTGAATCCCGACGGAGAATGTAGCAGGTGATGCTAAAAACGAATCGCACAGTTCGATTTGATCCCTGAAAAAAATCTCTTCAAAATTAACGAATATTTAAGAAATATTTGCGAAAATGATGTATCGAGAAAGTTTTTCGATAAGGTAAATAGGAAAATAAAAATGAAAAATGTTTTAAAGCATAGTTTTGTTTGGCTTGTATTTCTGGGAATGCCGACTTTTTCGGTATGTGCAGAGGATTTTTATGATTCGAAAAGCGAAGAAATGCTTTATGAAGAAGAGGGAATCTCTGAGGTCAATGCTTTTGAGGAGACTGAGAGAGATACTCGTATAGAAAAGCAGAAGAACATAATAGAACAGGCAAATAACAGTGATTACTTGCCTTCCATTCTGGCTCTGAAGCATATTACGAATCAAAAACTGATTGTAACATTAAAGTCTTTAAAAGAAGTGGAAAAGGATAATAAATCGACTTTGCTTCATTTGGATATGTATGAGGGATCAAACTTCGCGACCTTGATATTTAATGCGTTAGATTACCTGACGAATAATGAAAAACAAAAAGATGATTCTTCTTTAAAGCATTTGTACGATAATTTGAACAATTATGGATTGGCTGCTGCGACCAAAAAATTGAAAGAACCTTTTGGTAAGTTGAGCGAATTTGACACGATTAATTTCGAAGATAATAACTATTGTGAGGCTCATAACACAGCGTTATCAAGGATTAACGGTTTGTTACGAACAATAGAAAAAGTTGATTCAAACGGCTTTTTCAAGAAGAAGTATCCATACTTTATTGAATTTTTGGAATTAGCACAAAAAATTACAAGTTTGGTATCTGTTCGTTATCATACGAATAAATTTATAGCCGCTCATAGATCAGACCTTGAGAGAATGCAAAATGATTCTTCTATCGGTGCTGACATAGATCTGGGAGCTGCTGAACTTTCTTGGAATACCGTTGCGGATGATGTGGATTCCGCATCTTTCCACACTACTACTACTACTCTGGGCGCTATGGGAAAAATCTCTAAGGGTATTTTTTCTGCAAAACTAGGGTATAAGCATGCCAAAATAGCAATGTTCTATTCTCTGGAAGCCTATATGGATTATCTGAACACCCAAGGACTTATGGCTCAAAAAAGTTTGGATTATTATATGAGAAGAGCTGATTCAGATTTTAAGAAAGCCTTAGAAGACAGAAAAAGATTGCAGGAGAAAGAAAAAGAAGCGCTAGCTAATTGCGAAACTTTCGAAAAATATTTGAAAATGTTCCATGTTTTGCCTCAAACGGGGGTTTCTTTAAATTGGATCACTGTTACTGAAGGATCCGCTAGCGCTGAAGCAAGCGAACACATAGCTGAGGGCGAGGTTGGACTTGATATAAAAGGGATTTCCGCCAGTGTCACTGCTAACGTATCTCATTCTTGGAAAAAATATATAAAAGAAACGCCGTTACTTTCGTTTATCGATGAGGATTGCAAAACCATGCCTGGTCTTTCCGCTGATAATTTGAAAAATATTATCGGTAGTAAATACGACTTGAGAAACAAGGATACAAGACTGTCCGTTGATGATTTACTAAATCTTATCGGAGAAAATTCTATCTCCGTAAATGACTTGCAAAACTCCATATCAAAAAAATATGACTTAGACACGAGAATAGATGATACTAAATTTTCTGCAGATGAATTGTTGGATTATATCAAAGAGAAATTTCTGATAAAAGGAGGAGTTTCCGTCAGTAGTTTCTTAAATCTTATTAAAGAGAAATATGAATTTCCGAAAGAAGATTGGGAAAATTTTGTCGAAGCACAAAACAAAAAATATGGTTTTATGAAAAGAATTGATGACCCGAGGGTGTCAATTGATAATTTATTGAAGTCTATCAATAACAAATACGATTTAAAAAGCCAAGATACCTATGTTACGGTGAATGATTTACTGGATCTTATCTATAAAAACAGCGATTTCAGAAGGAGATATACAGTAAATGAACTGTTGGATGTCATAGGCGAGAAATATATAAAGAGCGATGGTACAGAGCTTTCAATATCAGACTTGAAAAAGTCTATTGATAAAAGTTACAAATTGAAAATTAAAATTGATAATACTAGTTTTTCCGCGGATGGTTTTTTGGATCTTCTCTGCAGAAGATACGAACTGGTAAACAAGGAAGACAAATCCGATTTGCGAGCTTCTGTTGAGCAACAACGCAAAACTTATACAGAACAACTGAGAAGTATAGAGGCAAATACTTTCCTCGGATATTTAGACGAATATGTGAGCGTACTCGGTCGGTATGTCACTGATACATCAAAATCTATCCAAGCTCACAAACAAAAGTGTGAAAAAAATCTTCTTCCTGATGGGAAGAAAGGCAGAGAGGAAGTTCTTAAATCAATGATTTTAACCTCTGCGTTATTGAGAGAAGAAACTCCAGATAACCAGGAAAACAATCTCCGCTTCAGAAAGATGTATAATCTGATATTTAAATTAGCTCAATTAGTACGATTTTCCAGAAGTAATGAGGGAACTGCCGGTTTAATAAATACGACCAGAGCTATGTTTCATGTGGATGCTAAAAATAAAACAGCAGAAAATTTAGAGGTAAAATCCTCAAAAACGATCGCAAAAGCACAGCTTAAAGCGCTTGGAACAAAGGCTTCACTTGAGGGAAAATTGGTAAAAGGCAGTCCGTTTCTTCAGGAAAACGGAAAATACGTTACCTTTAATATTACTCTGCCTTCAGCAATTGTTGGCACTGGGCTTATTGAAGCAGTGTATGCTTTCGAAAAGAAATTTTCATCATTGCTGGAAGACAACTCCGAGGAAATTTTAAAAGAATCTGGAAAGAAAAATGAAGTTTCAAAATCGGATAATTTCCGAAAGGAATCTGGAATTAGAACAGACGATCTGGGATTCTTCGCGGATGCTTTTTCATTAATTTATACGGTTCCATCGGAGAATTTGCCGATAATAGGCGCTGGTGTATCGTCAGTAACATCAAAACAGCTTGTGGTAGGAAATACAAACGTGAAGTTTAATTGGAAATGGGTCGAAAATGCAAATGGAGGACAATACAGTCTTCCAAATCAAGGAAAAATACTAGATCGTAAAAAAATTCCATTGGTTCTGGACTTCATCACTATCACCAGTCGTTCTCGACTTGATGTAACCTTGCTGGGAGGAGCCAGTGTCGGAAAAACTATAAAGGTAACAGGATGGAATACCTTACACGATATAACCTCTAAATTTAATGCCTTATCCATGGGAAAGGTTGATGCAAAAAGTGATGTTTCTACCGAGTTTTTGTTCAAAGAACAGATTGGTTCGCTACAAAGATTATTCAAAAATATCGCAAAAATGAACACAAATGCGGCATTCGAACTTCAAGCATTATACAATGATCTGATAAAGTCATATGGAAAGGGCGGAAGAGACAAATATGATCCGTTATTTGAGCAGTTTATTTCCGCTTGCAAGGATTTCAGCAAAGATAAAAAGTTAAAAAAGTCAGAAGAACAAGACGAGGAAGAATTACTTCTAAAAGAAGAAAAATTTAAAGCAGCCTTGGATCTATTCCGTGAAATTTTGAATGAGCAATATTTAGTAATTTTTAAACCATACTATGACGAAGCCTTTTCAAAAGCTGAAGAGAACATGATAGAAGAAAAAGCCAAAAGTCGAGATAAACTAAAAAATACAGTGAACGATTTCATGGTAAAAAAATTTAAAAATCGAGAAAAGTTCAGGCAAACTGTGAACGACTTGAGAAACAAATCGAAAAATTGAGATTAGGCTGTAGATACACGGCCTGACCTCCCTCCGATTAAAACAAAAAGAAACTCATAAAATAGTGGTAAACTGTCGAGCAAGGATTAAGGAAAATCCTGCTTCTAGATATTCAGTCCCACATTGTAGGGAGTTGGTTTAATTTTAAATAATTGTGGATAAAGATTCCACCTATAAATCAGAGGATTTCCTATTGCAACACCAGGTACGATTTTTTATTTTCTAGATAGTGTCGTCAACAACCTGGACATTTTCTATTATATGTCTAGCTCTTTCGACAATTGAATCATCATTCAAAGACCGACCCTCTTCGTGCATTCCGAATACGCTTGGCGTAATACAAAATGCAACTACAGAAACAATAATCCTAAACTTTTGCATGAACCCCTCCAAAATAGTTCTACCATTCCACATACATTAGATTGTGTCGTCACAAATAGATTGTGTCGTCACAAAAACTGAGTTATATTGAAATAGGAAAAGTGGTTGATGTATGAGCAAAAGGGAAGACAAAGATACACATAGGCAAGACATATTAGATGAATTCTATTGCCGGGAAGAAAAGGTAGCTGGGGGAGGAAAAGCCAAGGACAACCGTAGATTTATAAATGCGGTATTTTGGATTCTGAGAACAGGAGCGCCCTGGAGAGATCTGCCGGCATTGTACGGAGGCTGGAAGAACACGCATCGCAGGTTTTGTCGATGGAGAGGCCAAGGCATCTGGGAGAAACTAATGGAACAACTTATAGGCGAACGCGAACTGGAATGGATAATGATCGACGCGAGCTAGGTGAAGGCACATGCGCACGTCTGCGGAGCACGAGGCGGAAACCAAGGAATTGCCCGTACAAAAGGGGGCTCAACACCAAGATACATCTGCCCGTGGATGCGTGCGGTGTGCCGGTCCGATGCGTTGTTACAGACGGTGTCACGGCTGATTGCGCAAAAGCTGGAGAACTTGTCGAAAATGTCGGAGCGCGAGGGCTAATCG
>CACWKL010000058.1 GCA_902761495.1 uncultured Pseudomonadota bacterium | reverse complement strand
ACGACAGCGTTTTCCTCTCTTGTGCTACTATCATCAGTTGATTCGTCAGATTCACTGCCTTCCTCTACAGCTCTATTAAAAACGACAGCGTTTTCCTCTGCGGCTTCTTCTAACAGATGCTCAAGAACATACCTACTAATCCTGTTTCGTGCTTTTTCCCTACATACTCGAAAATCTCGATCGCCATTTTTTCCTTTACAGTAGAATTGCTGATCGAATTCGCGATTCTTCAATATTGCTACACAGTTTAACTTTTTATTATCATCTAACTCATATTCAAAACTCAAATCATTTATTTCGTATTTTACAAATCTATTCATAAAATATTTATACAACTTCGTGTAACTATCCTCATCATCTTCAAAAGAATCATCACTTGCTGAACCTTTATTATTATCATAAAGTTTCCTTTTTTGTATCTCGTCAAGAGCAAATTTACAAACCGCACCTTTGGCCTCTTCCTTGCTTTTATAAAAATCAGGTAAGCGGAATACTTCTTTACCTAAAGGACATTGATAAGACGTCTTTTCAAATTCTAATGTTAATGTACAATTGAAAAATCCTTGCTCATTTTGCTTATACTGATATATAACACCACGTCCCCAGCCATTATCATGCATAAATCGAAAGTAATTACAAAAATTCTTTATTATATCTTTGTGCGCAATAAATTCTTTGTTGTTTCGTAAATCCTCATGCGAAGAATACATACTACTATCTTTCGTTGACTTGCAATTCGAATAGGATGCATTACTACTGCTGCTGTCAGATTTGTTATACCGAAAATCTTTAATTTCAACCTGTCGAAATTCTGCTTTTTGCATATCTTGCCTCCCGTCAGGCTGCATCCCTGAAACGACGGCCGTTCCACACAATAATGTTGATAAAAAAACACCCTTCTTCTTCATTTTAACCACCTACAAATTATAAAGACACAATATCTCTTCCACCATCCTACCTGAGAGGTATCATATCCTCATCTGTTTTTCAATTCAATTGAATAGTAAACAAAGGGGAGAAAAAAACTCCCCTTCGTTAAATAGAATTACTGCGCCCGAGTTTTTTCGGCAAATCGAGTTTGATGTGCAGCTCTTTCAGTTGCCTGTCGCTGACGTTGGACGGCGCGTTCATCATGAGATCTTGCGCTTGTTGGTTCAGCGGGAAAGCAATCACCTCACGGATGTTCGGCTCGTCGGTCAGTAGCATAATCATACGGTCGATTCCCGGAGCACATCCTCCGTGTGGCGGCGCTCCGTATTTGAACGCGTTAAACATTCCCTTGAATCGTGCTTTGACTTCTTCCGCTTGATATCCCGCAATCTCAAATGCCTTGATCATGACGTCCGGCAGATGATTTCTGATCGCGCCACTCGAAAGTTCGATACCATTGCACACGATATCGTACTGATAAGCTTTGATTTCTAGCGGATTCATGTTCTGCAGCGCATCCATTCCTCCCTGTGGCATCGAAAATGGATTGTGCGAAAACTCAATCTCTCCTGTGTCTTCGTTCATTTCGTACATCGGGAAGTCGACGACCCAGCAGAATTCAAAACCGTTCTTCAACAGGTGCAGATCTTCTCCGAGCTTCTGTCGAACTTGTCCCGCAAGCCTGCTTGCCTTATTTTTGGAATCGCAAACGAAGAAAATCACTCCGTCGCCGTTTAGATGAGTGCGGGTTTTCAGTTCAGCAAGCTGTTCAGACGTTAGGAATTTCGCGATTGGCCCTTTGATGTTGTCGTCGCTGTAGGTTACGTATCCCAAACCCGGCATCTCCAAAGATTTTGCCCAATCATTAAGTTTGTCGAAATAACTTCGCGGCTGTTTGTCGGCATCTTTTGCCGCTATCGCGCGAACAACTCCACCTTTTTTGACATTATCGACGAAAACTTTGAAAGTCGACTGCTCGAAAATGTCGCTGACGTCCTCGATCAGCAGCGGATTTCTCAAATCAGGCTTGTCGGACCCATAGTGCAGCATCGCATCGGCGTAACTGATACGGCGGAAAGGATACGGAGAAACTTCTTTGCTCGAATATTCCTTGAAAATTTCGTAAATTACTGGCTCGATTACCGCGAAAACGTCGTCCTGCGTGCAAAAGGACATCTCGAAATCGAGCTGATAAAATTCTCCCGGAGAACGATCGGCGCGGCTGTCTTCATCTCGGAAACACGGCGCGATCTGGAAATATTTATCGAATCCCGCAACCATCAGCAGCTGCTTGAATTGCTGCGGAGCTTGCGGCAGTGCGTAAAACTGTCCCGGATGCAATCTGCTTGGCACGAGAAAATCCCGCGCGCCTTCCGGCGAACTTGATGTCAAAATCGGCGTGTTGATCTCCAAAAATCCCTGTTTCTTCATTTTCTCGCGAATCGACGAAATTACCTGCGATCTCAGCACGATATTCTGGTGAATTTTCTCGCGACGCAAATCGATGAAACGGTACTTCAAGCGAGTATCCTCGGATAAATCCGAAACGCTGCTGACCGCCATCGGCAGGCTCTCGACATAGGATAACACCGTAAACTTGTCGATGCGAACTTCGATTTTTCCCGTCGGCTTTTCAGGATTGATTGTCTCGGGAGATCTCCGAATTACCTCACCTTCCACGGTGACAACACTTTCCAAACGAATTTTCTCAACCTCCGAAAACGCTTCACTCTTCGGGTCGACAACACACTGCGTGATTCCATAGTGGTCGCGCAAATCAATAAACAGCAAATTTCCGTGATCTCTCTTTTTGTGAACCCATCCTGATAATTTAACGATACTTCCGACGTTCTCTTCTCTCAATTCACCGCAATTGTGAGTTCTGTACATTTTAACTCCTCAACTCTCGTATTAACTTTTGTAAAAATACCTCTGTAAAAACGTAACATTATCTAAAAAATCAGGCTGATTTTCAATAGATTTCTGAATTTACCGAACCTTTTGATATACAAACCCTTAATAAATTAATTTAATAAATTACTTTACAAATTTTATAGATAAATATTACACTGCCGCTAATGTTTTATAGAGGAGAAAATTTATGAAAAATTTAATGCTAATTTGGGGATTCATTGTCGTTTTATTTTCCAATGCTGGGGCGATGCACCCTACAGAATCCGATAATAAGGGAGGTGTACCTGTTGTTCTGTATAAAGTAAATGTCCAACCTCCGGTCGAAGTATTGCAGATTCGCTCGAAAAATATTATACAGCTCGGTGGAATAATTAGCAGATTCATCCATGTTGATTGTAAAGAATACAATGGGGTGTCTATGAAAGCACCTATCGACATTAATTACAATATGTCGAAACAAGAATTAGGGCAATCTCTTTGCAGATCGTTTGGTGTTGATTCAGTTAGTTATTTTGAAGGAGTCATGCCGGAAGATTCTTTTGCAAGAAGATTTTCCTTTTTCTTGAAAAATTAGTAATCAAAATTCTTAAAACGGAATCTTAATCTATAGGTTCCGTTTTTTTAATCAATTTATATTTATCAAAATTTAGTTTGTTTTTATTGAAAATAATTTCTATCATCAAGCTGATAAAGGAAGAAAATTTATGAAAAATTTAGTGTTAATTTTTGTTTTATTTGTAGCGTCTATTGCAAATATTGGCGCTATACCTTCCAATGGGCAATTTGTAAATAACCAAGGGGGGCGGATACCGATTGCTCTTTATACAGTAAAGCTTGAACCCCCTGTTGAAGTATTAGTTATTCCTTCGAAAGAGGTAGTAAAACTCGGAGAATTTGCTGATTCGGAAATAGAAATTGATTGCAAAAGTTTTGGAGGGCATCCTGTCTATTCTCCCATTTATGTCCGTCATGACATGAGTTTGAATGATATAGTAGATTCTCTTTGCGAATCATTCGATGTTTGGGGAATCGAATGCCGCGAAGGTTATATTACGAAAGAAACTTTTTCGAAAATGTTTTCTCCTTTTAAAAGAAAATAGTGAGAATTTTATTGAAGAAACTTAAATTTGAATTTTCGTTTGTGATCAAAGTAGTTTATCTTCATATCGACAGCCTTTTGAATTTTTCATGTTTGGTTTATGTTTATCAAGGAAGATTTTTGTATTGAAATGACACTCTTAAAAGGAAATGAAAAACTTATTGGTGATTTTTGCATTTTCTCTATTTTGGAACGTAAATACTATGGTTCCGGAAAAAAATTCATTAGAGAATAATCAAGGACTTATTCCATTTCCGAGGTTAAGACCAATAAAATCAATTCCTGCCATAAAATATTACATTGAAAAGTCGACATTTATTAGTCGTACCCTCATGGCACTGGCTTGTTTTGAAAAACAGGGTCTTTTGGGTGGAAATTTGTCTCAAAGGTTCGAAATACAAAAACATTAAGTTATACGCTCCTTTGCGTATTCGTTCCAATATGCCTTCTAATAAAATTATCAACTCTCTCATGGCCTCCTTTCATCCGCAGAAAATTGCATTTCGTAAGAAATTTATACATATATTAGATTAATGGACTGATATAACACCGAGGAATGAAGGGCAATTTCTCTGTCTGTTTGAAAAGATAATGTATCTAAAGAGGAAGAGTTTCCGGAAGATAGTATTCCTTTTTGCTTTCGGTTTATATTTGAATTATCTTCCGCAAACGTTGTCCACCTGTTTCCAAACGCTGCCGGGTGAAAGATTTAAAACATTTGAGATTATTTTTGTATATAATACAAACACAAGCTTTGAAGGAATGGAATAATGGAAAGGCTCTAGACCATCATCTTTTTTGATTTTACTTTATTGCAAAGAACAATTTTGCAATAAAAGTAGCGAAATTGTCATCTCTATGATTAAATCTAGC
>CACWKL010000057.1 GCA_902761495.1 uncultured Pseudomonadota bacterium | reverse complement strand
CTACTCTTTTTCTCTTGCTCTGTTCTGCTATTTCTCTTGTTTTCTCTCTCTAGTTCACTTCGTCTCTTTTGTCTCACTTTTTGGTGAACGTGGACAAAACAGCACTGACGCTGGCTGTGAAGAAAGGAAATGTAGCGGCGGTAAAATTGCTAATGAACGTAGGAGCTCGCACAGACATGTATCTTTATGAGATAAATAACAGTGAGATAAAAGAATTCATAAAAAAGGATCGATATCGGTAGTGCACAGCAGCAGAGGCATTGATTCGACTTCACCCCTCGATTAACTCCAACCTACGCTGGTGGCGACCGCCTTCGAAATCGGTAGATAAGAATTTTTCCACGCAGTTTTTGGCGGTTTCAGGGAAGATGGTTCTCGCTCCCAGCACCAATATATTTGCATCGTTGTGTTGACGGGCGAGCGAAGCCATCTCTTCGTTGAAACACAAGGCCGCACGGATGTTTCGAAATCGATTGGCCGCGATTGACATGCCGATTCCCGTTCCGCAGATCAAAATTCCTTTGTCGTCGTTTTTTAATCTGATCGCCAATCTTTTCGCAAATACAGGATAGTCGCAGGATTCTTCGTTATGAGTTCCCAAGTCTAAAAGATTGAATTGGGTTTGCAAATATTCTTTCAATTTAAAACCTGCGTGATCGGATGCGATAAAAATACTCAAACTTCTCTCCAAAATGTCTTGATATCATACTACAACTTCGTAGAGGGAAATGATACACTTAAAAGCGAAGTCAATTTTAGAAAGTTACTATCATGCAGGTGAGGGCCTTGAGCAATTTAGACGAAATCAATGATCAGCTGTTAAATTCGTTGAATCCGGAACAGCACGAGGCGGTGACTTCTTTGAATCGCCCTCTGCTGGTACTGTCAGGAGCAGGAACGGGAAAAACGAAAGTTCTCACGACGAAAATCGCTTACATGATCGAGAATGGATATGCTTTTCCTTCACAAATTTTAGCGGTAACTTTCAGCAATCGAGCAGCGCGCGAAATGAAAGAGCGTCTATACAGTCTGTGCGTCGGTGCGGATGGCGTGTGGCTCGGAACTTTCCATTCTGTTTGCGTGAGAATTTTGCGAAAGCATGCTGATTTGATCGGCATGAAGCAAGATTTCACGATTATCGATGCCGACGATCAAACAAAATTAGTTCGGCAAATTGTGAAAGAATTGAATCTCGAAAAGAAATCCGTCAACGGAATCGTAAATCGAATCAGTCTATGGAAGGATAAAGGTTGGAGATACGACGATTCGCGCATCGATCGAGGATTGATGGAAGCTCAAGTCTACAAAATCTATCAGGAAAGATTAGAGTGCTATGACTCGATGGATTTCGGAGATCTTTTGTTGAATGTAATCAGAATTTTCAAAAATTTTCCGGACGTTTTACATCACTATCGAGATCAATTCAAATATATTTTGGTTGATGAGTATCAAGACACGAACATGTCGCAGTACATCTGGCTGCGTATGTTATCGCCTCTCGGGGACGGACTGTGTTGCGTCGGTGATGACGACCAATCTATCTACAGTTGGCGAGGAGCTGAAGTCGGGAACATTTTGCGATTCGAAAAAGACTTCATCAACGCAAAAATAGTTCGATTGGAAAGAAATTATCGTTCAGGTGGACATATTTTGGGAGCGGCGTCCAGTTTAATTTCGAACAACGAAAGTCGTTTGGGAAAGAAAATTTGGACCGAAGGCAATTCAGGAGAAAAAGTTAAAGTTAAAAGATTATACAACGGATTCGACGAAGCGAGATTTGTTGCGGATCAAATTGAAACTCTCAAGAGACGTGAAAATGATGATTACGGAGCAATGGCGGTTTTGGTACGTGCAGGATATCAAACTCGAGAATTCGAGGATCGATTTATCGCTTACGGAATTCCTTACAAGGTTGTCGGCGGATTGAAATTCTACGATCGGCAAGAGATCAAAGACATCGTCGCTTATATGAGATTGGTTTATCAATCGAATGATAGTTTGGCTTTCGAGCGAGTTATCAACACTCCGAAAAGGGGCATTGGTGCTTCGGCTGTTTCCAAATTTTACGAGTATTCCAGAGACCATGGCGTCTCGTTATTTCAAGCAGCAAAAGACATGGCGCGCGAAAATCTTCTACGTCCGAGTGTGAGGACAGCGGTCGAATCTTTCACGAAATTAATCGAATCTATTCAAGAGAAAAAAGATGCGAAGCCGTCCGAAATCGCAAAATTCATAATCAATCAGACGGGATATCAACTGATGCTGAGTCAGGAAAAAACAACAGAGGCAGAAGGTCGCATCGAAAACCTGAAAGAGTTGACGACTGCGCTGGAAGATTTTCCGGATTTGCCGACCTTCATGGAACATGTCAGTTTAGTGATGGATTCTCCGCGAAATTTGTCCGAAGATTTGGTTTCAATCATGACTTTACACAGCGCAAAAGGTTTGGAATTCGAAAATGTATTTCTTGCCGGCTGGGAAGAAGGAGTTTTTCCGCACAATTTGTGTTTGCAAGAGAATAATTTGGAAGAAGAACGACGTTTGGCATACGTCGGACTGACTCGAGCAAAAAAGCGGGCTTTCATCAGTTTTGTGTTGAATCGAAGAGTTCATAACCAATGGCAGAACAATCCGCCATCGAGATTTCTGAGAGAATTATCGGAAGAAGACGTCGAAATTTTGAGATGTTAGATGTGTCGATTCTTAAAATTTATTTTTTAAGAAAAGTAGACAGGTACAATTCGTTGTGTTATAAGATGCCGAGAAGACAACATTTTAGGAGATTTTTGTGAAAAATTTTGTACAATTTTGTGTTTTGATGCCGTTTTGCTGCTTTGCGACAACGCCCGATTTTTCATTGCATAACGAAACTATTTCTGTAAGAAGAGCAGAACAGGTAAGGTCAGAGCGTGCGTTATTTGAAGCTTCAAATGATACGTTTGTAAAAAAACAAGAAACAAGGATAAGGGAAGTACTGTCTGATTATTTGGGATCTGTGCGAGATGTGAAAGCCGCATATTCGCAATGTTTTTCGACAGATGCTCTTAACCGTGATAGGGATTTTAAAAGTTTGATTTATTACCGCTATGAAGGAGTACTTGAGGCTTCACGTGTATTGATAAATGAGGGGATTATTCCGCAGAGTTTTTTCTCTTTATTGGAGTATGGAGAAAAGGTTGTTGCAGAAATGTTGTGTGATTTTTGGAATAATCAGGATTTAGTTTCAACGTTGATAAATGATTCGATCGAGGCCAATAATGGCAATGGGCAAGGTTATTTTCATTTTTTGAATTATTTATTGTTTGAAAAAAATCCAAAAGCAGATGAGATTTTGAAATTGTTTGATTCGTTTAGTTTTTTTGATGAGTTAGTGTCCGGAGATCCATTCGCTGTTTTTGAAAGTATATTCCCAAACATTTTAACAGGAGCAAGAGAAGGGGATTGGCGCTGTAAAGAATGTTTGTTTCATCTTAGAGGGGCTGCTATTGTAAGAGACGAGTACAAACCGTTTTGGGATATTGTAAAGAGAGACGAAACGTTGATGAATTCTATTTTAGATCAAAAGCTGAGCGATTTCGGAAGGAAAGGCATATTTGCAACGTCCAGAGTTTTGGGGCTTTAAAAAAAGGAAGGAATAACCACAGCGAGGGAAGATTTCTCGAATCTTTCCTTTGTGGATCGCGTTAGCTCGTTGATGGATTCTCAATTTTGCATATGTCGGAATAACTCGTGCGAAAAAACGGGTTTTCATCAGTTTCGTGCTGAATCGAAGAGTTCATAACCAATGGCAGAATGATCCTCCATCGAGATTTTAAGATAGCATTTTCATTTGTATCCAAAACCCCAATCGAATGGCAATGATTAACGGATGTTCGGCATATCGTACGTTGTTTTTTTTTACGACCTCAAAGCCGGAAATTTCTGTCAGAACAAACCTCCAAACATTTGTTTGATTTTATGAAACTTAGAAAAGCTTTTTTTGTGGTTTAAGCTAACATTTGTTTCTGTCTTCGGAAAAATTTTCGAACAAGTTTCATAAAAATTATTCAAAGTTTTCTTTGGATTGCTACATATTTCATATACGTTGTGCAATGAACTTGGTGCATTAGCGACCATAAACGTAATATCAATGCATTTGTGGACAGTGTCTTGTGAACAGCCAAAACACTCTGCTATGAAGGTATCGGCATTGACCAGGTGAGCGACGTCCTTCGTTATGGAAGTCAGGTTTCCATCAGATATTAAGAGATCCGATGCAGTGACTAGCTTTTTGCTTAATCTACAGATTGCGTCAACATATATGTGGACCTCTTGCTCGGAGTAGCCATGCCGAATCAAAGCGTCAGCTAAACTTTCTCTTATATCGACCTTAGACATAAGAGAAATACATTTGTTTTTGATTATTTGAGCTACTTTTCCTCCTACGCCTAAACCGAAGTGCCTAACTGCAATTCCTGATCCGATTTTCGCAATATCTTTGGAATATTTTACAAAAGAGGAGTGTTTTTGTCTCCAGTCATCAAGTTGGTTGCTAATTACGACCATTATGTCAAAGCCTTTTTTTCTAAGCCTGCCTGCGATCTAAGTTGTTTTTGCGACAATATTTCCGAAGAATCGCTTATTGATTGCTCTAATGACATATCAAGCGGCTTATCATCTACCAACTGATTGCACATTACTAAGCTTTGAAAATTTGTAGTGTAACTGTTTGTCGCGAAGTGATCTGGCATCCCTCCATTTACAGCGGGTAATGCAATCATTAGGTTTATTAAAATTAATATTTTTCTCATAAATTCTCTCTCTTTTCACAATATCTCTCTTACGATTACTCAACATAAGCAAGCACAAATATAACCAATTTTGCAAAAATACAAAAACTATCCGAAGCCACTTCTATCATATGTCCAATTGCTATGCAATAGTTTATTTTATAATGTATAAGTTCACATGAGATGAGACGAAATAGCCTCCGAATAATTTTGAATATACAACGAAGGAGTTAGCCCCTGCAAGGAGGCATGAGGTCTATAA
>CACWKL010000056.1 GCA_902761495.1 uncultured Pseudomonadota bacterium | reverse complement strand
ACAACCACATTTTAAACATTTTAATTCCATCTTCGGCCTCTTCGGTTCTTCAATATTTCTCATTTTATCTCTTTAAATTGCTAAAGTGAAACTCTCAGAAGAAAAAGAGGCACAAAAGGCAAGGCAGCAGCAGATAAGGCAGCTGTGGCAAAGCGCAGGAATAAAGGATATAGCAGGAATCGAAAGCTTGGTGCAAGAGATGAAAAAGGTTCTCATCGAGGATATGTATCAAGCCGAACTGGATACCCATCTGGGATATTCGAAGAATGGGGAACGGCCTGAAGAATCAGAGAATTATCGCAATGGAAGCTATCATAAATTCGTAAAAACAAAGGATGGAGAATTAGAGTTGATAGTTCCCCGAGATAGATCAGGAGAATTTGAACCACAGGTTGTAAAGAAGCACCAAATGGATATAACAAAAATCGAGGATAAAATAATAGGTCTTTACGGCTGTGGAATATTAGATCGGTTCTTCGAAAAGCTCTCAGTGAGAGCTTGAGGATCAAACAAAAGCAACCGATCTACCCTTCACACGAGACATCTCGGACAATATCAAGGAAATATGTAGAGTCAGCATTTCGATAAATTGAATATAAAGGAAAAGCATTAATTATGCTTTTCAGATGCTGACGAATACATCAGGATTTGAGGTATCAGCGGAAACAATTTCGAACATAACTCGGCGAGTATTAACAGACGTAAAAGAGTGGCAGTCACGGGCGCTAAAGCCTGTGTATGCGGTGGTTTTCATGGACGGAATGGTGTTCAAAGTAAAGAAAGAGGGAATCGTTCAAAAGTGCACGGCCTACGCATGTATCGGTGTAGATTTAGACGGGCAAAAAGAGGTTCTAAGCCTTCACATTGGAGGCGTTAAGGGTGCGAAATATTGGGTCAGCGTAATGAACGATTTAAAAAGCCGCGGAGTGCAGGATGTTTTGATTTTCTGCACCGACAATCTAACTGGAATTTCAGAGGCTATCAAGGCTTACTACCCACAATCTGACCATCAAAAATGCATAGTTCATCAGATTCGGAACTCAGTAAAACACGTGGGATACAAGGATTTAAAAGAAGTTTGTGCGGATTTGAAAAAAATCTATACAGCTTCAAGTGCAGAAATCGGATTCCAAAATCCAAATGATTTTTCTGAAAAATGGGATGACAAATATGCTTATATTTCAAGGAGTTGGCGTGATAATTGGGAGCAATTGTCGACTTTTTGGACCTTCCCTGATGAAATTCGAAGATTGATCTATACTACTAGTTACGAAAAATCGACCATCTTTTCCCGACGAAGATTCCTTGATTAAGAGCTTGTTTCTGGGTATTCAACGCCTCGAACGAAAATGGACTTCAAAAATTTCTAATTAGGGCGTAATATACTCTCAGCTTCAGATTTTATTCAACGAGAGGTTGAATGATTCGAAGCTGAGATAAAATGGTTTACACAATATTTTTTACGGTATCGTTCTAAATGTTGAAAACTGGGAATCAGAAAAAATCTGCGAAGAGGATTAATATTCAGAGTAGTACCAATCACCCTCTTCTGTTTCCTCGTCGTTATATCTTCCCGTGTACCTACCAGGTACTCCAGTAGCTCGTCTGGTATTTTGTCTGGCGACACTTTTCCAGCGACCCTCTGCATACTCTTCATCGATGGTATCTCCATCTCCAGAATAATAATCCATCTGTTTTAAGATATCTTCTATGCCAGATTTGTCTCCATTTTGTACATATCCATTTAATTTAACTAAAATAGTTTTAATTAATGAAATCTGTTTGATCCACAATTCTTCTCTATGTTCGAAATATTCCGGACGTTCATACTCTGATATTTCACATGCCGCAGATAAACCTTGGTCAAAGTTTTCTAATAATTCATTCTCATTCCAACGGGAATCACTATTCAATGTATCAACCTGCCTTTGTATCGCCTGTAGATTGGCATCAGGCACATTATCCAGCAGCTGCATATAGGATAAAAGAATAATACTCGAAGCATGTAAATTAGCTTTACAGATCTCAAAGTCATTACTCATAAGTCTGTCTGTATATGTTTGCATATTTATTTTGCTTAAATTGACTTTATTTTCTTGATTTTGTTTAGTTTGCGCTCCCAACAATGTAGCATACTCCGTACGGATTCCGGTCAACATTGTTTCAAAATAAGAGAGAAATTTTCCAGCGTCCTCAGCAAAAAAAGCATATGCTATCAAAAATGATAAGTCAGATTTCGTATTTACGGAATTTTTTTTAATATAATTATACTGATTTGTTCCCGACGATATTAAATCCGTTCCAATTCCTCTTATATTATTTATTACAAAATCAAGACTTTTTGTACCGTCATCGGTTTTTCGCCCTTTTGCCAAATCTCCAACTTTACGCCCTATACTTTTAACTCCTCGACTAATCCCACGTCCCATGCTTCTAAGAGCTTCAACCTCAGAATTAATTCCCGCAATTATAAAACATAAGGTAAATGCTGTAATTACTTTTTTCATTTTCCATCTCACCATAACAACTCAATACTACAGACAAAAAATTAATTTTAAGTAAATTTTGAACTAGAATTTGAGATAATTTAGAAAAAATGATTATTTTTCCGTATTTCTAGGAAATTCGCGGAATTATTCCGCCCCGATTTTCTTAAAATGCTGTGGCAAAGGCGATTCTATCCGTACATTTAACTCCGTTATTTCCAATTGTCTAGCGTGGAGAAATAAATTCTCATGCTGTACGTTTTTATTATATTTTTTATCACCGAGAATTGGAGCTTTCAAAACTTCAGCACAATGAACTCGTAACTGATGTTTTCTGCCCGTTTTGGGTTTTAACTCCAGCAAAGTAAAATATCCAACTTTTTTTATTGGCAGATATTCCGTAACAGCAGATCTTCCGCAGTCTTCTTCTACAACTGACATTCTCTCCTCTCCGGAAATAAAGGATTTGCCGATAAAATTCCGAATGACCCCTGAATTATTTATCTTCCCATCCACAATTGCCCAATATGTCTTTTGTATTTTTCCATCTCTAAACAACTGGGTCAATTTTCGAGCGTAGATTCTGTTTTTGGCGACCAACAGAACGCCGGAAGTGTCCTTATCTAAGCGATGAACCAGAAAATACTCATCTAAAACATTTTTCAATATTGTTTCCACGCAAAAATTTAGTTTAGACCCCAACTGAACCGCCAACCCGGACTTTTTGTTTAGCGCCAAGAAATCGTCATTCTCAAAGATCAGCATGTCTTCGTAAAATTTTCGAAGTTTCGGATCGTTCGACGCAAGCGAATCTGAATTTTCAGAAGAAGAATTTAATTGATTTGAAAAAATTTGTATCAGATCGTCTTTTTCCAATCGTTGATTCGCCCTCGCTTTTTTACCGTTAACCTTAATCTTTCCCTGTCTAAAGAGCTTCTGCAAAAAAACATAGCCGACATTCGGGGACAAATTTCCCACCACCCGATCGACTCTGCAACCTACATCATCCTGCGTAACAACGAGTTTCATCATGTTATTCTGCAAAGAGAGCTCGACACTTACTTGATATTTTCACACATGGCCTTCAGTGCTGCCTCAATATCTCCCGAACCTGCCCCCTGAGCGAATAACGCACTGCCTCCTCCTTTACCGTTCAGTTCTGCAAGTCCGAATTTTATTATCGCACCAGCGTTGTAGACTTTTTGAAGATCAGGACTAACGCTTACCACAACCGTAGATTGATTGTTCTCATTCCGACTGAGAATGACAATAATGCCATCTTTGTGCCTGTTTTTGATATAATCGTTCAACGCTCTCAAATCTTGAACAGAAAAATTCTCGACCATTACGCTGTAAATCGTAACATCATTCCTTTGAATCTGTTGCAGCTTCGAAAATGCCAACAAATTTCTGCCGTTTTGAATTTCCTGAGATTTCTTTTTCAAATCCGCAAGAAGATCTGCCACTTTTTCTGAAATTTCAGAAATATTGCACTTCAATTTTGCCGCAACTTCAGTAAGAATATCCTCTTTTTCATGGAGATCTTTCATCACTTCGCAGCCGGTAATCGCCTCGATCCTTCTGATTCCCGAACCGATGCTTGCCTCGGAAATGATCTTAAACAAACCGATCCGACCAGTAGAAAACGCATGAGTTCCCCCGCACAACTCGAAAGAAACTACTGTTTCTCCATCTATGATCCTTACTGTTCTTACAACATCTTCGTATTTTTCTCCGAACAACGCTGTAGCTCCAGCGTTTATCGCCTCATCTTTGGACGTCTCTCTGCAAATAACAGGCAAGTCCTTCATGATTGCTTCATTTACGATCTTCTCTATTTTTCGCAGGTCATTTTTGGATACTGCGCTGTTGTTTGAAAAGTCGAATCTAAGTCTTTCTTCATTAAGGAACGAACCTCTTTGCGCAACGTGATCTCCCAGTACCTGACGTAATGCCGATTGCAGCAGGTGAGTCGCAGTGTGATTTGCTCGGATTTTCAATCTACGCTTGGAATCGATATTCATCTTAGCATTATCAAAGACGTTAATTTCTCCAGAAATAACTTTTCCATGGTGAGCAATGACGGAATTGCAAAATTTCAATGTATTCGTAACCTTAAACTGCCCCTTTGCGGTCACAATGATTCCGGTATCTCCGCACTGACCTCCGCATTCCGCGTAGAAAGGAGTCTTATCGGTAACCAACCAGCAATCGTCGCTTTCGTTTTCAGAATTCTCGATTCTCTCAACTTCTTCATCATTCCGAACTATTGCCAAAATCTTCGCCGTATCCTCATCCTTTTCGTACCCAACAAAGGCCGACGGAGCTAATTTTTCATGAAGTTTATGCCAAATTTTTGCTTCTTTTTTCTCTCCCGAACCAGCCCATTTCGCGCGATTCTTTTGCTCCTCGAGATATTTATTGAATCCCTCCATATCGATTGAAATTCCGCTGGATTTCACGATATCTTCAGTCAGATCCAATGGAAATCCGTAGGTGTCGTACAATTTAAACGCTTTTTCCCCACTTAAAACATCGCCGGAAGACATGGTTTCGAGCTCGCTGTTCAACATTTTCAAACCGCGATCCAATGTGTTCAGGAATTTCTCTTCTTCCTGACAAATCGTGGTCTTCACCAAATTTCTCGCCTTTTCCAATTCTGGATAAGCACCCTTCATTGTGTTGATCAAAGTATCAGACAGTTCAAACAAGAATGGCTTTTTTATATTGATCAAATTTCCATGACGCATAGCTCTTCGCAAAATTCTACGAAGCACGTATCCCCTGCCCTCGTTGCTCGGAACAACTCCATCGGAAATCAAAAAAGACACCGAACGAATATGGTCTGCAATAACCTTGTATGAAGGATAAGCATCGTCGAAATCCGTCTTGGAAATATCTTTGATTTCACGGATTAAATCCTTGAACAAATCGATTTTATAGTTGTCGTCGACTCCCTGCATCACAGCAGCTATACGCTCGAGTCCCATTCCGGTATCGATGGATTTCTTTTTCAGAGGACTCTTTTGCCCATTCTTCAATTGCTCAAACTGCATGAAAACGATGTTCCAAATCTCCATATAACGATCTCCATCTTCGTCGGGAGTTCCCGGAAGTCCTCCAAACATACTTTCGCCGTGATCGTAAAAAATCTCAGAGCACGGTCCGCAAGGCCCAACATCCCCCATCGACCAAAAATTATCGTTGGTGGAGATCGGAATAACCATTATGTCGCCGGCTATCTTCTTCCATAGTTGCATTGCTTCTTCATCGGTGTGATAAACAGTCGTGATAAGTTTTTCCCGCGGCAACCCCAACTCTTTGGTCAGAAAAGTCCACGCAAAATGAATGGCCTCCTCTTTGAAATAATCTCCGAAAGAGAAATTGCCGAGCATTTCAAAAAAGGTGTGATGTCGCGCGGTAAATCCCACTTGATCAAGATCGTTGTGCTTTCCTCCCGCCCTTATGCATTTCTGAGATGTTGTAGCCCTTTTGTACTCTCGAGTCTCCAATCCGGTAAACACATTTTTAAATTGAACCATTCCCGCATTCGTAAATAACAAACTCGGGTCATTCTGAGGAACAACCATACTGGAATCGATCACTCTGTGTCCATTCCTCTCAAAAAATTTCAAAAACCCTCTTCGGATATCACTTGTAAGCATAACAACACCTTAAAATCGAACGGCGGAATTATAACACTTCAGTATGCAAAAGGGTATAAAAAAACAAACTTTGTATAAGTTCACATGAGATGAGACGAAATAGCCTCCGAATAATTTTGAATATACAACGAAGGAGTTAGCCCCTGCAAGGAGGCATGAGGTCTATAA
>CACWKL010000055.1 GCA_902761495.1 uncultured Pseudomonadota bacterium | reverse complement strand
TAACGCGTAGATCTTCACTATAACCTGCCATCTCTTTCTTTTTTTTTCCTTCCCCATTATACCAGTTGTTATAGTAATGTCATTAGGAAATTAGTATACTATCTATTATGATTAAATTTATTTAACGAATTGTAAATTTTTTTTTAACATTTTTCAGTTTTCTTGTAAAAAATTTAATTCTCAAAGTTATCAACCAGAATACGGGTTAAAAATTGGTCATAACAATTGAAAGTCAGAGAATATCATCGTCGATTCCCCAGAGATCTTCTCTCGGAATCCAACCTTTTACCTTGTTGATATCGACTTTGATCCAATTATCACGTTTTTCCAGAACTCTGACTATCACATTTTTTTCGAGTCTTGCAATAGGACATGATTCAGAATTTTTTTTATAAAGAAGCGCTTTATCTTTCACAACAACTGCAGTATTTCTTCCGGAAATCATATTTTTGTGCATCCAACCTTCGGTGTTGTCGAGATATCTTACCTTTCTCCAATGTTGAAATTCCGCGATCAGCATCATGGGGAGTCCTGCGCGAAGAAACACCCAGCTTATCGGAAATTCATCTCCCGGACCGACGCGCATGTTAATTTTTGACGATTTCAGACTGACGAATTGCTTCGCTTCAGCCACTTCGTTCGACAAACACAAAACTAAAATCGCACAAACAAATCTTTTCATTACATCAGGTCTACACACGCGGGAGAATAATATCACAATCTCAGAAGAAACAAACATTATTTGCGAATCTTCTTTTCCGTTTTGAAATGTTTTCGACACACAGAGATATATTTTTCGTTTCCTCCGATATCAATTTGTGCACCTTTTTCGATCTTATTTCCGTTTTCATCGATTCTTATGTTCATAGTGGCTTTTTTGCCGCAGAAACAAACTGTTTTGAGCTCGACCAAGATGTCTGCAATCGCTAGAAGTTTCTGACTTCCTTCAAAACAGTTTCCCTGAAAATCCGTACGCAATCCGTAGGTCAGCACGGGAATGTTCAAAAAATCGACGACGTCGCTCAATTGATCTACTTGCTTTGCTGTCAGAAATTGTGCCTCGTCAACTAGTACGCATGAGACGTTTTTAGCTCCTTTCGCGTAGCAGAAGAAGTCGAAATCCTCGTCGTAGGTCATCGCGTTTTTCTGAAGACCTATTCGCGATCGTATAACGCCTTTACCGTAACGGGTGTCTATGGAATTTGTAAAAATTACCGTTCCCATTCCGCATTCATGGTAGTTGTGATCTGTTTGCAACAGTGACGTAGTCTTCCCCGCATTCATCGCCGAATAATAAAAATATAAGCTTGCCATAATCCTTCTTTCCCTTTGCAAAACTCTAACACATTACGACCTGATTTTTTAGCGGATTTTGAAAAATGTTCGAAGAGTAATTGAAATTTAACAATAATCAGCTAAAATTTTAAATGGTTTGTGGAGAGTAGGATGAGGCGTCTGTTATTTTTTTGTTTGGTAATTTCATCCATCGTTGCAGCAAAACAAAATGAAGTTTCACGAGAAGAGTTGAAAAGTGATTTTTCCAGGGCTTTAAGTCATGGATTAGCTACAAATCATAATGAAAATTCTCGAGATAAAACTCGTGATGAATCAGAAAAAAATAAAGTTTCTCCCAAGTCCATTCCGACTTACTTGGATTATGCTGCGTCAGTTCATGTCAACAGAAAATCTTTGAGAGAATTTGATAAAATTTCCAAACTTGACGGAAATTCTTCAGGATTTAACTTTCATGCGCAAAAATTGAAAGAGATTGAAAATCAATCAGCAAAAATTATCGCAGAAAAAATAAAGTGTAACACTGACCAAATTTTGTTTACGAATTCTGCGACGATGTCCAACAATATCGCGATTTTAGGAGTGGCCTATAAATATCCTGGATGCCATTTGATTACCTCGAAAATTGAACACAAAAGTGTGCTGAACGTTTTCAAATATTTAGAAAGGTCGGGATACGGAGTTACTTACATCGACGTGGATCGCTACGGAAATTTAAACTTGAAGCAGCTGAAAGAAAGCATCAAGAAGAATACTCGCTTGGTTTCGATTCAGTCATTCAACAGCGAGATCGGGACTCGGCAAGACGTTGCAGCCATTGCGAAAATCATAAAGGAGTCCGGTGACGAAAATATTTTGTTTCACTCAGATATCGCGCAGGCATTCGGAAAATATCCGACGGATTTTTCTGTTTTCGACATGGCTACTTTCTCGGGATACAAAATCGGGGCTCCGAAGGGAATCGCCGCGCTATACATAAAAGATCGCAAAAGAATTACTCCGATTTTTTTCGGGTCGGGAGATGAATTTTTCCCTGGCTCAAAACCAACGGCGTTAATTGCGGCCTTCGCGAAGGCGGTTGAGGTTTACAAACTCAATGAGGAAATTATTGAGAAAAATTTCAATGTCCTAAAAGAAGAGATCGAAAAAATCCCCGACGTTTACATCAATTCCGAAAAGCCGTCTCACGTGTTTTCGGTTTCGATAAAAGGAGTTCTTCTGAAGGACCTAATCGAACGTGTGGATAAATTCTCGTTTTCATCAGGATGCTCTTGTTTGGGCGATGGAGAATCTAATGTCAAGAAGGCTATTGACCCGAAGGGGGAAATTCCATCCACAACTTTGCGTATTTCTTTTTCAGACAAAGTTAAGGAGCAAGATTTGGTAAATTTTGCGAAAAGTTTGAAGGTCGAGGTTGAAAAGTTGCGCAAGGAAAAATCCATCAGCGATAATTGCGAAAAATCCGAAGAGAAACAAAAGGATTTGGTAAAATCACTTTCAGATCTGAATTTGCAAAATTAATAATTTGTTAAGAATTTCGAGCGATGTCCCTTGTCACGGTCATCGCGAGTGTGCTATACTGTCCACGTTGTCGCGGGGTAGAGCAGTCTGGTAGCTCGTCAGGCTCATAACCTGAAGGTCGTTGGTTCAAATCCTTCCCCCGCAACCAATTAACTCAATAAAGAAGATTGCGTAGAGACAGGGTTCCTTGATAGGGTTAGCTTGTTTTTTTCAAAGATGGTTCTGCAAACTCGAAAAGGTTTCTCTAGATGTAATATTTCATGCCGATTTTGAAATCGTGTTCGCTTAACCGTTGCTTGGTGCGCAAAGAAGCTGGGGTATTTGCAGAACGATCGCTGGAATTTTGCCATATATGCTCCCATTCCGCAGAAACGGATAGATTTTTGCCGATCGGTTTTTCCAAACCTACTCCCACTGCAAACGACGGTTTCTTCAGATTGGCTTTAGATCCGGAAACGCCATTTACATTGGATCGCAAATTGATATTTTTCCACTTTATACCTGCGATTCCGTAAGCTACGGATTTCAAATCGTTCAGATAATACCCGCTTTTGATTTTTATTCCACCGGAAAACCCTGATATTTTGGTGTTTGACGTTGTATCCCCTGTTATTCTATCGGAGTGAAGAAATGAGTTCTTTTCGTTTTCGCTGCCGGGGGAAATTTCTCCTGCTACTCCTATATACCAGTTGTTGTAAAAGAAGGTATATCCGATATTCAGAGACGGATCAATATTGCAACGCTTATGCTGAATTTCGCCGGGTATGGACTTATTCGTCCATCCGTATTGGGAGACAAATTCATTATGCTTTGCTTCCGAATGGCTGTATACTAAATCCACTCCGATGATGAAACCTTTCAGAGTATCCATTTCTTCGACCTTTGTCGTGTCGGAAGTTTTGTTTGCATCCTCTTTCGCAAAGACTGAAAAAGTTCCGGATATCATAATCGCAACAGCTAAGCATCGCAGTGGAAGTATGTGGTTGATGAAAATTCTTGGCTCTTTGATGCGAACTTTTTCATTATTCAAAGTTTCGCAGAGTTTCAATTCCTCTTGCTTTTTTGATTGTTTTCCCTTTTTATCAAACATTATTTCAACACACCACTTCATTGTACGCTCCTTATCACAAAAACTTATACTGATGTAGTATTTCAAATCTTTGTAAATTTTTAGTTAGTTTTGGGAGATTTTTAGGTTTTATTAGTGAAAATACAAAAATTGATAAGGTGTTCCGAACAAAAATTCAATGAGATTTGAAAATTAAAACAGGATCGAATTTGCAGTCGTATTTGAGGATAGCGAAAGCAGCGAGAAGAATCTTTTTCATAACAGCGACGATGATTTGCTTTTTGGCTTTACCTCTGGAGAGCAATTTCTCTGACTATATCGATGAAATTGTTCGCAGCGTTGAATAGCCACAATAGCGGGAAAATACAACACGTTACGCAAAAAATTATTTCCAAATTTGGAGATTTTGGGTTTTTTGTGAACAGAAATGCCAGATTCGCAAATACGAGGAGTAAGACCGCAATAAGCAGCCAATTGACGTGCGTTCACGAACTTATCAACTGACTGAACTTCAGCTAGAATAGCGATAGCGGAAATTTCGGCGATACCGTCAATTGATTGCAGATTTTCGAACTGAGACTTCAATTTTTTGTCTGAATTTATCAAATCGATAATTTGGTTTACAATTTTTTTACGACGAAGTTCGAATTCGCAGAGAGTTTCCGTCCAAACATTCTTATTAAGCTCATTGGTAGCGTGTTCAATGTGATTCTTGCATTGAGAAGATATTTTAGTTTGAGCGAGATAAGTTCCGTACAAGGAACGAATAGACCGAACAGCCGTTGACGGTTTTTGATAATTCAGATCATTTGCTGATATGGTACCGTATTCAGCGATTAATTGAGCATCCTTCTTATCAGTCTTGATTCTGGACAGTCTGGAACGAGCGAAAGACTTAATTTTGAAAGGATTTACGACTTTTACAACAAATTCGTTGTCAAACAAAAAATCCGCAACAGCTTCGGAATAACTTCCGGTTGATTCAAGAAAGCACTCAGCTTTCAGCGCGTTATGCTTTTGAAGAAAATTCAAAATTTCTTTGAATCCCGCCAGAGAATTAGGAATAATTTTTTCAAAGAAACGATTATCTTTCAAAAGAGCCAAAGAAATATCTTTTTTACTGACATCCATCCCTAAAACGCATCTTGACATAATCAACCTCCATAAACGAAAATTAACAAGCAGTGATGCCAAACATGTAAACGAGACGTACTGGAATCCAGTCGCTAAGATAAGGTCCGGCATTGCTGCTGAGATGAGGACTT
>CACWKL010000054.1 GCA_902761495.1 uncultured Pseudomonadota bacterium | reverse complement strand
CTATTATTTTTTTGATCTTATATTTGCTTAATCTGCTGTATTTCATGCCTTTTACCCTACATCTTTTTCAAGATGATGGTCTAGAGCCTTATTTTTTAAATATTGCTCGGTACGCATTCATAATCATTGGTATAAATTTAAGAACCAAGTAAGCTACCAAAATTTTCGGGAACCATGTTATTAGTGTCCAAAGTATACTCATTCTTTTCTCCTATATTCACCTAAAATAGATATAAGGGCAATTTTTTTGATCACAAGCAATTTTAAAAAATTTTTGTAAAAAATTCGAATTTTTTAAATGAAAGCCATCTCGGAACAGGAATTTTTATAGATAATCCAGGAAAAATAAAACAGGAACAAGCGCCCCCAAACACGTCATCTGTTCCTTTTCAAAAAATTAAAACAATTAACTAACGATGATTCCTTTTACCTTCCTATCCGCAGTTGCAAAACCTCCGACGCCCTCGGTGGCAAAGGGCAGCAACCCGACGGCCATACTCGCGAAATTCATCGCGACAAGAGATTTCTCTTGTTCCGCAACCATCTGCTTCAGCAAATCCTGTTCTACTTTCAGCACATCGTAATCCAACACCGAATATTCTTCTTATATGGCCTTTATCTTCTCCTCGCAACTAAATTTGCTGTATTCATCAATATACTTATTTTTATCAATTCCTGTACATCCCCACAAAAGAAACGACAAGATTATCAATTTACTTTTGTTCAAGATACCTCCTTTAAAGTGAAAAATTTTCGCAGGATATCAAATTATAACTTGTTGTCAATAGATAAATAAAAATCCGAAAATTCTCTGATCATATCAGGACCACCCTCCACGAATTTCGCATCGGGTATCTGATTTTTAAACCAAGTTGATTGGCGTTTAGCATATTGTCGTGTTCGGATAACCATTCGATCGATTAGCTCTTCCAAGGAAATTTTCTTACTCAAAAATTCTCGAAGTTCGGTGAATCCTATGACCCTATCCAAAGGCCCATTATAATTCGGATATCGCGAAAGAAACGCCTGGACCTCTTCCATCGCACCGTTATTTACCATTTGAACAGCTCTCTTTAGGATATTTTCTCGCAATTTTTCTTTCGGCGGTAACTGAATCAAGGTTTTTATATTTTTGTATTTGGAATTATTACCCTGATTCCACCAATAAGAGAGAGGCTTCCCGGTAAAAGACACCACCTCATAAGCCCGCAATATTCGCTGTGTATTATTCGGATTCAACTTGTTGTCCGGATCTAATTTCAGCAACAACTCCATAAATTTCTCTCGGCCGATTTTCTGAAATCTTTCCAAAACTTCTTTTCGATAACTTGCGGGAACATCAGGAATCTTTGCAATTCCGCGTATAATAGCATTTAAATAAAAACCCGTTCCTCCACAAAGAATCGGTACTTTACCCTGCCTATGCAATTCGTCAATTTTTGCTTCCGCGACCTTCCGCCACTTTCCGACAGAATATGTTTCAAAAGGTCTAAGTATTCCGAACAAATGATGAGGTACGCGACTCATTTCATCTGGACTAGGAAAAGCTGACAATATTTTCAGATCGCCGTACAACTGAATGCTATCGGCATTTATAATTTCACAGCAAACTCCTTTTTTTTTAAAATTTTCGGACAACTCGATTGCAAAACCAGTCTTACCCGAAGCGGTCGGTCCCGCAATAATGAAAATAGGGAATAAACTCATAGTTTTTAACTCAACGAAAAGCTTCTCTTTTCGGGCTTTTTTCATTCCCACAATTTATAACAATAAACTCCGGATTCTTTATCATCAAAGGATCTTTCACATACAAAACAACACCGTTTTTTCCTTTCGTAGATTCTAGAGCTGCTTTCAGATCGACCAAATTACTAATACGTTTCCCGTTCACTTGTGATATCAAATTCCCGACTCTGACACTGGAATTATCAGACGAAGAAGAGCCCACAAATAGAATGAAAACCCCGTTGTCATCGGATGATATTCTAAACTTCTTTTTCACTTTTTTCGTAAGATCACAAATGTCTGCCAACCTCAGAACCAAACCAGATATCTCCACCTGCTCATAAGGTATATCTTTAGTCAGATTATCTGTTTCGTCAAGAAACGATATATCCTCGTCATTGTAATCCCTAACTCTGATACTCATCATCCTTTTTTTTCCGTCTCGCATAATCTGAATAGGTATAACTTTATCGATCGGTAAATTATTTAAAAGGTATTCTACGTTTGTTTTTTTATTAATGTCCTTATTATTCACTTGTAAGATTATGTCCCCGTCTTGAATTCCCGCGGACGTTGCCGGAGATTCTTCACTAACATTTGCCACATAATACCCATCACTTCTCCCCAACAATATACTTGAAGCATCCGAAGGCATCTTACAAGCAGAAATTCCGAGCCAACTCCGCCTTATTTTGCCAAAAACCTTCAATTGACCGATAATTTTCTGGAGAAGATTAGAAGGAATAGCAAAACATATTCCGCTCCCTGGAATAAATGCGGTAATCATACCGATTACTTTTTCTCCTTTTTCCAAAAACAAAGGTCCCCCAGAGTTACCGTAATTTATATTAACATTTGCTTGAATATAAGATGAAAATTGTTTATTGTCTCCGAATGCGGGAACTTGATCAAAATTCCCATCCTTACGCAAAATATTACCCAGTGTAGCCGTCTTTCCTAATCCGAAAGGATTCCCTACGGCAATCACTCTATCGAAAACTTTAAGTTTATCCGAATCTCCAAATTTTACAGGAAATAATCTTGCATTTTTGCTTAAATCTATTTTCAACAAAGCTACATCGTCATATTCGTCCTTACCAACCACTTGGGCAATATATTTTTTACCATCTGATGTGGCAATCCGAACGTTGTCACTTGAATCTATAACATGCCAATTCGTTACTATGTATCCATCTTCAGATATAATAAATCCCGAACCTGTGGAAGTTTTATCTTCTGTTCCATCTTCATCCGCAACTATTACATCGACTACCGTATTCATCAACTGATAAACATCTTTTTGAATAGCGGCATCAACCGCACAATCATCATAAATCTGAGCATTTACATCAACAGCCGGATCTCCATAACCTTTAGCTTGAACACCATTTACGGATAAACAGAAACTAACCACAACTATGAATAGACTGATCATGACTAATTCTTCCCCTTCATCACATTAAAGAATGGCCCATCTGTCGCAATAACAAAAGATGTATTCTTCTTCAAAAACGACTTTTTGTAAGTCTCCAATGTTTGGAAAAACTCAAAAAACTTTTTATCTTTCGAAAAAGCTTCCGTGTAAATCTTATTTGCCTCGAGCTCCCCCTCAGCAATCAAGGTTTGAACCTTGGCATCTGCTTGAGCTATCGCAATGGCGTTTTCTTTATCCGCAGTTGACTTTATTATCTTGGAAAGCTCGACACCTTTTGCTCGCAGCTCTTTCGCTTCACGCTCTCGCTCGCTGATCATTCTTTTGCAAATGGCCTCACTGTTCTGGGAAGGCAAATCCGTCTTGCGGATACGAACATCAACCACGTCTATGCCGAACCCTTTGACGGCGGAGTTTACCTCGTCGCGAATTTTGTTCATAGCTGAAATTCTTGTATCGGATAAAAGAGAAGACAAACTGACTCCACCCAACACACTACTAAGGCTACCGAGAACGACGGGGTGCAGTCTGGTCAGGACTCCTCGCTCGCTACCAACCGCTTGATAAAATTTCAACGGATCGGTAATTCTGTAGCGACCAAAAGCATCGACCATAATACGCCTTTTGTCCCCCAACGTAACCTCGAGAGCAGAAAGCTCCACACTCAACAATCTCTTATCAAAGAATGCAACCGTTTCCATAAACGGAATCTTAAAGTGCAATCCCGGTGTCTTTACAACTCTGACAGGCTCCCCCAAACGAGTCACCACGACGCTTTCGATCTGATTTACCGTAAACAATCCATCCACCAGAACAAAAAAAGCTACAGCAGTAAATATTATTTTTTTCATTTCACATCCTCCGCCTTGCTTTTATTTAATTCGGTGAGCGGCAAATAAGAAACCGCCTTCAGGTTATTATCAACCACAATTTTTTGCGTGTTTTTATAGATATCGTGCATGGCTTCAAGATACAATCTCTTCGACACAATATCCGGCGACAACTTATACTGAGAATAGGCCGAAAGAAATCTGGCGACGTTCCCTTTTGCTCTCTCTATTATCGATGCTTTCTGGGCTTCTCCGTTGTTTATCTTCTCGGCGATCAAACCTCTCGTTCGCGCCCTTGTATCTCTGTCGTAAGCTTCCGCTCTGTTTTTCTCACTTTGCTGTTCCGCCTGAGCTCTTTCCACATCTCGGAAAGAATCAATAACCGAAGCCGGCGGCTCTACTTTTTGCAGTTCGATTCGGATAATTTCTATACCCATTTTGTACTCATCCATAATCGCCTGAAGTCCCTCTTTCGCTCTATTTTGAACATCCCCACGACCTTCGGTCTGTACACGAGTAAAAGGAGTTTGCCCGACAATATCTCTCATCACACTTTCAGCAAATGCTTTCACCGTAAGTTCAGGCTTTTTTGCATTAAAAAGATAATCTTCAACGCCATTATCCTTGATTTTCCAAAGAACACTGAAAGATATGTTCGCTAAATTTGAGTCTCCCGTAAGCATCAAACTTTCTTCCTGTTGATTATCACTGGAAATATCTATCTGATTTACTTTGGTAACCTCTGGCAAAATCACTTGTTCGAAAGGATAAGGCAAAACATAGCGCAACCCCGGACCGACTGTCCTGACCCATTCACCAAACCTCAACACAACTCCACATTGGTCATGTTGTACCTGTAAAAATCCGGAACCAAAGTACAGAATAATTAATGCCAAACAGACTCCCGTGAAACTCCCTCTCATAGGACCCTTATTAAAGACTTTTCCAAAATTTTGCTTTATATCTTCGACGAATTCTCTTGAAGTATCGCTCCCCCAGGAACTATCTCCATCGTCATCCCAAGGATTCTTTTTGGACATAAAAAACTCCTTCCTTATGACATTGATAATATCAAAAAGGTTATAAAAAAAAAAGAACTCCCGTACTTGTCAGGGAATCTCGGGAACATAATCAGTTGACCTCCACCTCTCCCTAAAGGAAGAGGATTCCTATCGGCAGAATTCTTAACAGAGACTGCCCCAGGCGGGTTCTTGCTTCGCAGCAAGCTTCTTG
>CACWKL010000053.1 GCA_902761495.1 uncultured Pseudomonadota bacterium | reverse complement strand
TATCGAAAACACCGGAGCACGAGGGCTAATCGCCGACAGAGGATACGATTCTGATAAAATTGTGCAAAATGCTGAAAATTTAGGCATGAAAGTCGTTATTCCTCCTCGCAAAAATCGAAAAGTTCAGCGAAATTACGACAAAAATACCTACAAAATCAGAAGGTTAGTCGAAAACGCCTTTTTGCATCTGAAAGGCTGGCGCGGAATCGCTACCAGATACTGCAAAAATCTGTCTTCATTCCTTGCTTCTGTTCAGATCAGATGCTTGACTGTTTGGGAAAATATCTCGTGACGACAGAGTCTAGACTGTATCTAATTTTCATTCTTCTTCTTATTTTTTGATTAGATATTAGCTGCTTGTCATTCCGCATATCTTTTACTCCTTAATCATCAACATATATTTTTCAGAATATCGAAAACTGGTTAACTATTCGTAAATTTTTGATAATTTTTTATATTTTTCACATTTTTTTTGCATTTGCCAGATACGTCGACAAAACCCAAGACTCTACACAGAGCTTGATTTTCGTTGCATCAAAGATTTGCATTAATTCAGACTAATTGCTAGCCTCAGCGCTTTTTGTATCATCCTTTGACATAACAAAGTTCCCGATCAAGCTTTCCAGGTTGACAGGCCCCGTTGTGCATTCGATTTCCTCCCCGTTTTTCAGGGTTTCCTCTTCTCCTCCCGGGGTAATCGACAAGTACTTTCCGCCAAAAAGTCCATCGCTAGCGACATTGGCACTACTGTCCGTCGGAACTTTTATGTCCTCGGAAATATGAAAGGTAACCACGGCAAAAAATGTTTTCGGATCGACTTCGATATTGTCGATTTTTCCGACACGAACACCGCTGATCTTTACATCGGTACCTTCGGTTAACCCATCCGCCCTGTCGAATTTAGCTTTCAGCACGTAACCGTCTATGCTTTTCCAACTGGATTTCGAATAAACGTAGTTAAAAAAGCATACAGCAATGATCAATACAAAAACTCCGACAACCGTCTCAAATGTTCGACCCTTTTCCATCTCAAACCTACAAATATTGCCCGCCGTTTACGCTCAGAGTTACTCCCGTCACGAACGACGCTTTCTTGTCTGCTAAGAATAGCACAGCATTGGATATTTCTTCAACATTGCCAAATCGTTTCATTGGAATTGTTGCAGTAATTTTTTCTTTAATGTCATCACGGATGGCATTTGTCATGTCCGTTGCAATGTATCCCGGAGCAATCGCGTTTACGGTAATTCCTTTGTTTGCTGACTCCAACGCGAGTGCCTTTGTAAATCCGATAATACCGGCTTTGGCCGCGGAATAGTTTGTCTGTCCGACTTGTCCCTTTAATCCGTTGACAGAACTTATATTGATAATTCGTCCGAAATTTTTCTCCCTCATCGCAGAAATAACCAATCGCGTCATATTGAATACGGAATTTAAATTTGTACAGATAACTTTGTTCCAAGCTGAGACATCCATTTTGTGAAGCATGGAATCCCTCGTAATACCCGCGTTATTCACCAGCACGTCAATGGTGCCGCCCATTTTTTCGCAGACTTTAGCAACTCCTTTTTCGCACGATTCGTAATTCGAAACATCCCAGGAAAACACAGGAATTCCCGTCTCTGCATGGAATTGTTCGGCGGTTTTAGAATCGCTGTTGTAATTCGCCGCGACTTTGTATCCCGCCTGCTTCAAAGCGATTGAAATTCCCGCTCCGATTCCTCTTGTTCCTCCTGTAACCAGTGCGATTTTGCTCATATTCTTTCTCCCAAAAAACTATTGCTGTAAACTCTTAGAGATATTATCATTTAAAGGGTTAACAGACTATGAAAATATGAATTTTAAACAAAGAAAAATCATCGGACATAGGAAACAAATCGGAATTATCGCGAAATCGATAAATTCGAACAAGGTGTTTCCCGTCTGGATTTTCTGGGGAACGGACGGCATAGGGAAAACTTCCGTCGCTTACAAATTCGTAAAATGCTTGCTGGCGGATTCGGAATCCGTCAATGAAAATCTCGATCTCGCGGATGACAACAAAATTCACAATTTAATCGACAATAAAACCCATCCGGATTTTTTCGTGCTGGACAGTGCATCTCCGTCGATAGATGAAGCCAGAATTTTGATGGCAAAAGTTTGCAAAGCTCCGAGTTTGTCCAGGCGACGCGTCGTGATCATCGAAAACGCGGACAAACTTAACAAAAATATTTACAATTCGTTACTGAAAATTTTGGAGGAGCCTCCACGCGACACGGTATTCATCCTGGTTTGTTCAACTATCGGAAATCTTCCGATTACTCTGCAATCTCGCGCGATCAAACTGAAATTTAATCCGCTCAGCGAATCCGAAGTCGTGTTGGCCTTAAGCCTGTTTGATGTCGAAAACGCCGAAACTTTGGCCTCAATTTCCGACGGATCTGTCGGTGATGCTTTATACCTTTATGAAAACAACGGTGTTGATCTTTATCAACATTTGCTGCGGGCTTTTTCTTCGGATTATGAGACTTCCCACAAGACGGTGAAGTACATCATCGAAAACAAACTGTGCGATAATTTCGATCTAATAAAGCAGCTGATTATTAGAGTGTTGAAGGAGTATATCGACACAATTACCGAAACGAAGATCAACGATTATTTTGCGCAATCCATGGGGAAAGTGTCAATTGATCACGAGACTGAAAAAGTTCTGCAGATTATCTCGAATTTGAACAAAGGAGAAAATCTTATGCTGGATAAAAACGGAATGGTTGCGGAAGCTTTCGAAACTTTTTTCGAGAGGTATGAAATATGAAATACGAAGATTCCGCAATTTTCGGATATAGCAACTCTCTTATCAAAATATACCTAAAAGTTAACAAAGTATTAAATCAGCGGAATTTTAATCTTTTTGTGTTATCATGCCCAGGATGGGGAGTGAGGGACAGGATTTTATCGAAAATTAAGGAATTTTTAACCTTTAACTTCGTTTTAACAGGAGCATTTCCGTGCCTCGCTTATGTATTTTTGATATGAGGTAAAAATGAGTCCCGATATTGAAATATTGATTCAAAAAATTTCCCGACTTCCGGGGCTTGGACCTCGTTCCGCCCGCCGAATCGCGATCCACCTAATCCAACACAATCACGACATCCTGGAACCGATGCTGAATTCGATGAAAAAAGTTCACGACAACGTAAAGGTCTGCCCGATTTGCGGAAATATTGACGCTTTCGAAGAAATTTGTTCGATTTGCTCCGATCCGAAAAGACGAGACGACGTAATTTGCGTTGTGGAAAGCGTCGCAGACCTCTGGGCAATCGAGCGAACAGCCTGCTTTCGCGGAAAATATCACGTATTGAAAGGATTGCTGTCGTCCATCAACGAGAGGGGGCCGGAAGTTCTGCTTCTCGATAAACTCAGCGCACGTTGTCAAGAAAGTGGAGTAACCGAAATCATCAACGCATTAAGCGCAACGGTTGAAGGACAAACGACGGACTATTATATTCGCAATTTCTTCAAAGATCGGAACATAAAAGTTTCCGCACTCGCCCATGGAATTCCAATGGGCGGGGAACTGGATTACCTCGACGACGGTACGCTGTTCACTGCGTTTTCAGCAAGGAAATAATTCTAGACACAACAAAAAAGAAAGACAAAAAACCTCTCTTTAACAAATTTAAAGCTCATTCATAATTAACACCTAAGTACTATCATTTGATATCTCCTATATCTCTACTCTTTTTGTAAGAAGTATATTGAAAGTATTGAGGGCATTTCTTATGAATTTACCCTGTTTAGTTGGCTGCTTCTGTTCAACTTCCTGATTTGCTATCAATGAATTATCTATAGAGAATTCATCCTCAACGGACACTATTTCCCAGTACAATAATATACCTTCATCATCCATAATTACTGCAAGGTTTTGGAGCATATTTAGCGTTCACATATCGAGCCATATCGTATACCTTTTTGTAGTCAGATACACCGAAGTTTCCTAAAAAGTGTGAGGAAAACAACCCGTTAATATAGCTCCATTTGTTCCGGATTTTCGGTTTTTCCATCTTCATCCGGACACCTACAGGAACAAAATTAATGTAATCAGTTACTTTCGTAACTGAATCTGGTTTTTTATGAACACATATGATGTTGTGCGTACCTATATGATCATGTAGCTGCTTCTTTCCTTCTTCATCAACAACACTAGGAGTAGAAAATGTAAATACTCTTATCCGATTTTCCTCTTGAAACTTAGAAAGCACGCTATCGTCTCCTATCTTTGTTTTTACGTATAAAGCAAACTTATAAGCAGCCAATATAGCTTCACCGCCCCCCTTGCTGTGTCCGGTAAACCAAATTTCATTGGCGTTGCCACTCTTGCTCTTGATTACTTCTATCATAGCATCAAAAACTTCCATGATGTCTTTAGAAAATGCAGCATGAGAAGAAAAACCTAGCGAAGAAGAATACCCACCGTCATTTTTGAAAAAATTAAAATCTTTAATAACGTCAGCGAACCCCTCCCATCTGCCAAATCTTGTTCCCGGAAAAGATACTATCAGTTTATCTCCAACCTGCCTGACAAACCCCATATATTCATTGTTTTTATAAAATGGAATAATATCACTTGATCTGCTTATTTCTTTGGGATTTTTAAATCTATTCACCTTGTCATAAGCCATACTGCAACTTTCCTGTAAAGTTTGAATAAAACTCAGTGACTGTTTGCCCGTAGCAATTGATTCAATTGCTGTAGGACAAGATCCGGAATGCACCTCACTCGTTGCAGTTAAACCGCTTGTTGCACCATCAACATCGTAAAAAAACACCGTATCAGTGCTACCTTGTCCACCTTCCAAAGTTAACGAAGGGACGTTAACTGTTGTAAATCTATCATATTCCTTTCGATTTCTTTTCTCTGAAGGACCTGAATAAATTAACGTATCGATTATTTCCCAATCATCATATGACCTAGAATCAAAGGACACGTCGACATCTTGAGAATCTCCTCGAGCATCAAAGAATACATCGCTATCTTCAAAATCTTCTCGAGCATCAAAAAACACGTCAACATTTGGAGAATCTCCTCGGGCATCAAAGAATTCATCTTCATCAGAGCTTGTAAAATCTACTGATTGCCAGTCATCCAATATTGGCCTTTTTTCAACTGGCGACTGCACAATTTTCCAATCATGCATTTTGCCGTCAAATACATTCGTATCTGCATTTACGTAAAACATAGTTACCAATGCGAATAACATATTCAAGACAATTAAGGCCTTTTTCATTGCATGTACTCCTTATTCCTTCCAATAAATAGAGAATATCTATCCTTTATATACACACATATACCATAGTGTTGACAAACCATTTACCAACATCTTTTCAGTACAAAAACATATTAACCGCCTAAGCAAACTACATATTAGCTTTATTTGCAAGGCAATAATTAAAAAATTTTAACCATTATAAATATAGGAAAATTTATAAAAATATTCACACAAATACATTCCATATTAATTTCCAAATGGAAGATCTTAGATTATGTCGTCACGAGATATTTCCCCAAACAGCCAGGCATCTGATCTGAACAGCAGCAAGAAATGAAGACAAATTTTTGCAATATCTGGTTGCAACGCCTCGC
>CACWKL010000052.1 GCA_902761495.1 uncultured Pseudomonadota bacterium | reverse complement strand
CTGGTCTCCCAGCTATTTCGCTGGCAGTTGCGGCGGTGCTCCTATCTCCGTTCTTCGTCAATATATCGAAAATCAATCTTCTCCTGATTAAATCCTTTCTCGCCTTATATCCTCGCCCTAAAGTGCGGGGGGGGTTACGGCGTTTGTTGATAAACTTTATAGACGGATTGTGAACAGATCGATTTTTCTTTGAATTTTGTATAGAAAACCCGTTTATAAAATCAAAGGTTAAAAATCCAACATAGGGACGGGAAAAGTATACGCGGGATAGGGGAGGCAGCCCTGAAAAAGAATGAAGTTTTACTTATTTAGGGAGAAAGTAAAGGATATCGCCTTAACCTTTACTTTTGTTGTCAACTTGTAAAGGTTCCCAAAGAATATTTCCTGCGGAAAATGTGGTTCTAGGTATGATTTTTCATGCAGAAAACTGTTGATTTTAAGATTAAATTCGTGCAAAAATTGTTTGTGAAATGACGTTATTGAGGTGAAACCATGTTTAGAAACGCAATGAAAAATCTGGAAATTTGGAAGAAAACAAAAAGGCACAAACCTCTTATTATCAAGGGAGCAAGGCAAGTTGGAAAGACTTGGTTGATGAGAGAATTCGGAAAGAAATTTTACAAAAATGTAGCCTATTTTTCTTTCGACAACTCTCCCATGCTTGATAACTTATTTCGCCACGGCATGGATGTACGGAAAATTTTGGACGGTCTCAGCATTGCAGCTGGATTTAAAATTTCTCCGAAAAACACACTTATAATCTTTGATGAGATTCAAGAAAATCCAATGGCGATGACTTCTTTGAAGTATTTTTGCGAAAATGCTCCTGAGTACGATCTGATTGCTGCAGGAAGTTTACTCGGAGTCAGCGAACATAAAGGAACGGGATTTCCTGTAGGAAAAGTTGATTATTTGAATTTATATCCATTGAATTTTCAAGAGTTTCTCTTTGCGATAGGTGAAGAACAGCTGTTAAAAATCATTCAGGATAACTATTTCGAAATGCAAAAAGTGTTTAAAGATAAAATAGTCGACTTATTGCGTCGATATTTATATGTGGGAGGAATGCCCGCAATTGTCGGTTCTTACGCTCAAAATCAAGATTATCAAGAGGTAAGAAGATTGCAAATTAACCTTCTTGCAGATTACGAGAATGACTTTTCCAAACACATTCCGAAGGAACAGGTAGAAAGAACTCGTTTGCTGTGGAATGCTATTCCTTCTCAGCTTATAAAAGAAAATAAAAAATGTGTGTACGGAAGAATAAAAGAAGGAGCCAGATCAAAAGATTTTGAAATAGCTTTGAATTGGTTAATAGATGCTGGGTTAATTCATAAAGTTCCGAGAGTATACGAACCGAAGATGCCATTAAAAGCCTATGAAGATGTTTCTGCTTTTAAATTATTTTTGTTGGATGTCGGATTGCTGAGTGCCATGACCCATATTGATGTAAAATCTCTGTTGGAAAACGATAAATTGTTTAACGATTATAACGGAGCGATTACTGAACAGTACGTATTGCAGGAATTTAAAACTTGTCGGGATTTGCAAATATATTATTGGGCGAGTAACCGAGCGGAGTTGGATTTTGTGATACAACTTCAAAATGAAGTCATTCCGGTGGAAGCCAAAGCGACAGTTAATCTGAAGGCTAAGAGCTTAAAAAGTTTTCGAGATAAATATCATCCGAAAAAGTCGATAAGAACTTCATTGGCTGATTATGAGAAGAATCAAGGATTGTTCAACATTCCTCTTTACGATGTAGCGAATGTTGAAAAGATATTTTGTTCTGGGGAGTAACAAATGAAACTAGGCTATGCGAGAATTTCAACAAAAGAACAGAAGTTAGATTTGCAACTGGATGCGCTAAAAAAAGCAGGTTGCAAGAAGATTTTTTCTGACGTGATCAGCGGAGCAACCAAGGACCGTCCGAATCTCGACAAGATGCTCGAACAGCTGAGGGCAGGGGTTACGGTTGTCGTTTACAAGCTTGATAGGTTGGGGCGATCACTACGGCATCTGGTGAATCTGATCAATTTTTTCATGGAGAAAGGCGTTCATTTTCAGAGCCTGAGCGACAATATCAACACCAACTCTCCACAAGGAAAGCTTATCAACAAACGCCGTAAACCCCCGCACTTTAGGGCGAGGATATAAGGCGCGAACGTACGAAGGCGGGGCTGGAAGCCGCTCGTACTCGGGGGAAAAAAGGAGGACGTCCAAAGGGGCTATCAAAAGAAGCCGAGAACATTGCTTACGCCGCGAAATCCCTCTATCAAGAACGCAAACTCAGCGTTCAGGAAATCGCCAACCGTCTCGGGATCATCAAGTCGACGCTGTATAAATATTTGAGGTATTAATTAACTTAGACCAGGCTTAAATTAGTTGTATGGGAACAGCAAACATGTCTTTTGCGAAAGGAATAACAGAATTTCCCGAATAAAGGACGATTCCACACTTAAATGACGAGCTAACTAATTCTTTTAATTCAGTTAAGCCTGCAAAATCTTTTGATGAAACAGTGATTTTTGATTTTACTTCTATTCCCACAAGATCTCCGTTGTTTTTTTCGATAACAAAATCTACTTCTTTGTTATCTGATGTTCTGAAGTGGAAAAGGCGCATCTGGTCATCTAGATTTTTCACAAGTTCAGAAAAAACAAAATTCTCAAAAATATGTCCGAATAACAAGGGGTCTTTTTGTTTAATCGCAGATAAGTCGATTCCCAGAATATTGCAGAGCATCAAGGTATCGGTAAAATAATTTTTGGTAGATTTCACAAAGCGCTTTCCAATATTTCTGAACCAAGGGAAAACACGCTGAATAACGAACATATTTTCCAAAATATTGCGGTAACGTCGGAAAGTCATAAGGTTAATATTGCAATCTCGAGCCAGCGAAGATTCATTTATAAGACTTCCTGTTCTACTGGCTAATATTTTAAGCATAGTATACATATCCGAGGTCTTAGTAATATTTGAAATATCTCTGATATCACGAGTGATAAGAGTAGTTAAGTAAGAATCGAACCACCTGGACACATTGATACGAGAATTCAAAGAAAGTTCAGGGAAAGACGCTTTTTTTATCATGGAAATAGGATCAATATTTTCGCAATTTTGAAGAGAAAAATCACAAGAAAAAGCTCTTTGTAGGAAATTGGAATTAGAAAATTCACTCCAACTAAAGGGATATAGAGTAAGTATGTGCATGCGTCCAACTAAAGAATCAGCTAATTTGGGAAGTGCAAGAATGTTGGCAGAGCCAGTAAGTAGTATTTTTAAAGGATTTTTATTCAGTCGCTGGTTGTCAGCAAATATTTTTAAATTACGAAAAATTTCAGGAACCATTTGAACTTCATCGAGAACAACATTAGTCTTGATGTTTTCAATAAATCCTTGAGGATCATTTTGTGCAGCAGATAATACGGCTGGAGAATCAAAAGTCAAATATTCAAACTTTAGTTGAGAGGCTAGCTGCATAGCTAAAGTACTTTTTCCGCATTGCCGTATTCCATTGAGGTACAAGATGGAGGTATCCTCCATCATTTCAATGGCTACTTTTGTGGCTTCTCTTTTTACCAGCATCTTTATATTCCTTAAATCTTACAACACATTACTGTTAGAAATTATAACATATTGTGTTAAATTTACAAAAGATTTGCTTTGTTATTTGGAATAATACTGTGCATACCATAATATTAGAACGACTTGTATTGTTCCGTTCGATAATTCCAAAAGAACCTACTTTTTCCTGAAATTAAGGACATATGAATTGCTGTTATTGCATTTTGATCAGGGGCGAAGTACAAATACTTCGAAATAGTAAACAGCTCCTGACGCGCCATGCTTGTCTTCTTCCTCTTTTTTGGCATATACGGCGCCATGCGCACTTAAAAAAGAGGAAGCCAGAATGACTTTGTATTCCTAATTAATTTTGAATGCTGACTCCATTCGTTCGATTTCGCTTTTGTTTAATTTGTGATTTTTCGCGACATTCGACCAATTAGAAACTTTCTTTTTTATATCTTCTGTTATATCCCTCGCATTTTTTAAACTGATTCCGAAGTACTCACAAACCTCTAAAGCCAAATCAATTGATTGAGTGTTGTCATTTTCAGTTATGTAAGTACTCAGAGCTTTTTTATTATCAATGCTTGGATTTACATCATATAGCGGAGATAATTTCCAGCCTTTTTCATTTAAATACAAGAAGCCATGGTTTCGCAAATGATCATCTGTGTTTGAAATCAAAATCGAAAACATAATTCGCTTCCATAATTCGATTAAATCTTCTTTCGGAGAAGCTCCATATTGTCTTATCGCATCAGCTATATCTAAATAACTGTGAATTTCTGTATCGTTATCGACAGCGTTTAACATGCTCATGGCCGATAAAAAATGAATGCGTTCAAGACCTTTGCGATCAAATCGTTTTAAAATAATGACATCTTTATTTGCTACTTTTTTAAGAGACCATTCTTGAGTATTGAGCCCACAAGATTTTGCAAGTGTCAATGCAACCGATTCCCATAAGACATTATTTGAGTAGTCATCTTTTTTAGGAAATTTTGCGATACATAAATTGCCGGATTCATCAATAACGCTGGCTTTCGGGCGCGCACCTCCCAAAGAGGAACCAGGAGCGAGAAGTAGTTTTAAATCAGCATTTTGCTCTTCCGAATCGATAATTTTCTCAGATGCATATAATAATTGGGATAGCTGAACCAAAGGCGGAATAGATTTTAAATCTCCCGGCCACAAAAACGAATCGTTTTCTTCGGTTTTGAAACGCAAAGCTCCTTGTCTCGCATAATCATTTACATACAATAAATAATCGATTTCATTTAGTGTTTTCGGATGACGATTATTTTCTCTTGCGAGCTGTGCTTCGTATTTTCGCATCAAAATTCTTCCCCAGGTATCAGGAGCAGAATCCGAAAATGAACCAAATAACGGAGTTTGGCGTGGATTGATTTGTTTCCCTTCACCTAGAAACAATCCTGGTTCAAGAGAAAATGCTTTTCGATTGCTTAACCACTCTCGCGAATACTCAAAGTCTGAAGTCTCCTTGCCCCTGTAGAAATGAGACCACAAAGTTCCGACCAACTCATCTGCGCCGTTCAAATTTATATAAACTGAAATTTTTTTATCCGACATCACGCTTCATCCTTTTTATAACGTACTCGTTTTGGCAGATTCTCTTTATCAAACATCTTTCCAATAATATCGTTGTCAGGTTCCGCAAGCTGATATAAATTATCGATGAGTCCTAAAACAAAAATTACTTTTGCATAAATTCCGATCGAAACGGTGGAATTCCCTTTTTCAACTTTTGTTAAAGTTGCATGAGTAATTCCTGCTCGTTCCTCAACAAGCGCCATTGTCAAACGCCTTTTTATGCGAGCTTCTTTCAAATCAGCTCCAAGCTTTTTTAAAGCTTTGTTTACTGGAATAGGAATAACCGATGTCGTCTTCATTAATTACCTGCTTAAATATATTTACGCACATATAAAATCATATAATATTCATTATATTATACCTAAAATTCTATGTCCATAATTAAATTATAGTAAGAAGAGGAGGTCAATAAGCGTATCGGATCGAACAAATCGGGCCATTGGGGAAATTAAAAGGTAGGTACGAACTGAATTTTGAACCTGTCAAGCCCCCAAAGATTGAACCAATTGAAATCTCGTATTCGAAGATTCAAAAGAGGAAACAAAAGAAAGAGGGGAAGCATATCCGAGAGACGAATGAGGTCGGACAGAATTATATTCTCGGCGAAAAATTTCGAAATCTATACACTGCTTATTCCCAGTGAATACTAAAGAAAGGGGAAGAATGCTTCTCCTTTTTCTGAAAAAGGATTAGACTCTGTCGTCACAAGATATTTCCCCAAACAGCCAAGCATCTGATCTGAACAGAAGCAAGGAATGAAGACAGATTTTTGCAGTATCTGGTAGCGATTCCGCG
>CACWKL010000051.1 GCA_902761495.1 uncultured Pseudomonadota bacterium | reverse complement strand
GACTACTCTTTTTCTCTTGCTCTGTTCTGCTATTTCTCTTGTTTTCTCTCTCTAGTTCACTTCGTCTCTTTTGTCTCACTTTTTGGTGAACGTGGACATTTCAAAAAAAATTACAGAAAATTTAAAAAATCTAAAAAAAATTAACCTTTTATAAAAACTTTTCGGTGCAGAATATCTGTAAGTTTTTGTAGGTTTTGTATTATGAGTTTTTTTAGTAACACTGTAAAGTTGATCAAAAACAGGCATCATAAAGAAATAGACGAGCAAAATGTATCTCCTGATGTGGAACTCAATTTTTCGCTACGTAACTACGCAAAAGAATCCTTTTCGGTTTTGATCGCTAAACCTTTGTCTAACTACTTCATGAAATTTACGCGGATTGTGACTTTTATCATTACCGGGGGAATAATCGGAACTTTGCTTTCAGTTATCGCTTTCGTGTTTTTCATGCAATTCGGATCCATTGAAAATAAATTTATTTCACTCTTCATCGACAGCAAGATAAACGATTTGTTTCCGGATTCCGATTTAATAGTGAAATCCGCAAAATTATCTTGGAATTCAGAGAAACATGCTCCGGAAATTTCCATAAAAAAGCTGAAGTTGGATGACTTGGTAATTCCTTCGATTTCGATTTTTCCGAACATCATGGAATCTATCAAAAGACAAAAATTCGTAACGGACAGTGTTAACATATCGGGGCCGAAAATTAATTTGAGATTCTCGGATGACTTCAAAATTTCCTATTTTGACCCGAATTTTGAAAGGAGTTATAACAAAAGTTCATTGAGCGAATCTACCTCTGTTTTGAACGGATTCAAAAAATTGCTGAACAATTTCGGAGATCTGAAAATCGTAAACGCAGATGTAACAATAGAGGAAAACGGTGTGCTGTGGAAATTATCCAACGCCTACTGCCATTACGTGATCGGAGACGAGTTGCCGTGCGCAATGTCTTTCAAAATTAAACTTCCGGATCAAGATTATTTTTCAACCTTTAATATCGTGAGAACCGTAGTAGGAGACACGGATAAGTACATTGCGAACGTCGATTCATGTAATCCTCGCAGTTTGAGAGAAGTTTTGTTGAAAAGAAATTCGCCGCTCAATAATCCTATTATAAATTCGCTTTTGGAAAACAATCTTCCTGTTTCAGGTTTGATTCATTTTGATATAAAAAATAATGAGATTCTTAAGGGCGATTTCGACTTGATTGGAAGCGCTGGTTCGATAAAAATTCCGGCGAAAACTTCCATTTCTTTGAATCTCGGCAAGACTATTGACAACGGAAGTATTTCGGGAACTTTTAACAAAAACGGCATAGATATAAATTCATTGAATGTGAATTACGGAGATGCGAGTATTCAGCTGACGGGAATAAGTATTCCGATGGTGGAATACAACCTGATGGACGTGGCAAACATCGATGGGACTTTAAGCCTGACAAATGTCGGAATTTCCGAAATGTCGTCGTTGCTGCCGGAAAATTTCAGCAAATCAATCGTTCCTTCATTCAGAAATTATATGCCGGGATTTAAGCTAGGATTGTTTAAGGTTGACTTGAAGGGAGCAGTTCCTTTCGGAAAAAGAAATGTGACGGAGCCTATGTCTGTCGGGAATGGAGTATTTAAACTCAGCGAAGCACAAGTTCCATTAGGCAAGACCATTATCGATGATGTCGAGGCGGTTGGAACTATCACCAATGACGGATTTGATATAAAATTGTCCAATGCCCGTTTGAACGAAACAAGAATTAACAGAGGTGAGTTCTTTATTTCCAGCAAAGATAATTCGTGGATCGGAACGATAAATGCGGATGTTTCCACTCAGGAAGTGAAAAAGTATGCAGCGGATATTTCTCAAAGATTAGGTTCTCTGCACATCGACAATTTGAATATCGGAGAAAAAGCCAATATCGATATGAAGTTGGTGAGAATATCTGGCGATGATTTGTCCAGCAAATCTCTGCCGTTCAGAATTGTTGAGGGTAATGGAATTTTGAAATCTTCCGATAACACGAAACAAGTAAAGTTCTCTTGGAATGACACGGAGCTCAATGTTTCCGGAGATGTGAGCGAAGGCAAAGACAACATAAATTTGGTTCTTGAAGAAAATTTCAAAAGGAACGAAGGCACGGCAGAATTCAAATTTAAATCCGAGTCTGATTTCCTGAAAGGCATGTTGCCTGGATTGGAAAAAATCTTTTCTGGAGACTATTCTCTGAATTTGAATATGGGATGGAAAGGCGATGTTACCCAATATGTGATTGACGCGGACTTGGAGAACTCTTTGCTGAATTTCCCGACTCTCGGAGATTTAAAATTGAGACACACTCCGGGTAATCTGAAAGCTAAGATTCTGTTAAATAATGATGTTTTGGATATTTCCGAGCTTTCGATCGATACTGCGGACAATAAAATCAACGGAAATGTTGTGGTTGGTAAAAACGGACTGATCTACAAGGCAGCGTTCAATGATTTTATGATCAACGGAAACACCGCGAAACTGAATATTGTTCGCAATAATCTTAACGCATTGTCAGTTTCAATCATCGGAAAAAGATTCAATACCAACTTGTTGAACAAAGTGTGTAAAGTGGTTCCTGGCAACGAAAATATTACTTGTTATCTGAATTTGGATGAACTGATGGTTGAAGATGCTTTTCCTGTTAAAAATGTTAAAGGAAGCTTGAATATTCGTAACGGAAAAATTATTAACGGTGCCTGCTATGGTGTGATCGGAAAGGATACCACTTTGGCCTTGACCGCTCAGCCGAATACAACTTCCGACGACAGCATAGTTTCTCTGTCCGTATCCAACGCCGGAGAATTTTTGAAATATTTCAAATTTATCGACGGCATTAACGGCGGAACGCTTAACATAGTTTTGAAGAACAGTATAATTTCAGACAGTTCGATGTCAGGTGCATTTGAATTGAACGACTTCGTGGCCAAAAATGACAAACTCACCAGGCTGATTTCATTCTCTTCCATGAACGGAATTTCCAATACGGACAGCTACAGTGTTGGATTTAATTTCTGTTTAGGAAGCTTTGTTTTTGCCGACAATTTGATAAAAATCGAAAAAGGAAAAGCTTTAGGACCGACCGTGGGAATTTCTTATTCCGGAACCTACAACCGCTTAGAGGACAAGCTTGATTTGGTTGGGGTTTCTCTTTTGATTTCCTCAATCGTGAGTTCCAAAGGAACGAATGGGGCCTATGCTGCGCCTTACAAGTTGATTGGCTCGATTGCAAATCCGATTATGTCTGTTAAGCCGTTGCAGTTCGTGACTAACGAAGCGATTTCTGAGGTTTTCGGCAATATGATTCCGATAATTTCCACGGAAAATTATCCCGTGATGGAGACTTTGACTCCCGTAAGCGAGACTGTCGATTCTGCAGAAGAAGATACTTCTGTTTCCGTCAATACTCCGAAAGAAAAGGACCCTTTCGCGAATAAAGCTTTTGATAAGTCGTTTGGGAAAGTCACGACACAAAAGGCCAAGCCAAAGGCGAGAAAAAGCAAGGCTAAGCCGAAATCCGAAAAAAAGTACGGCGTAACAATTAACCGAGGAAAATCGAGGAGATAAAAAATGGCTGAAGAAAGCAAGTTTAGTTTGGGATCATTTTTCTTATTATTTTCAGTGTTGGTGATTATCGCATGCGTTGGGTTTTTGTACAAAATTCAAAAAGGAGTGGTGCTCAATCCGCGTTGTATCGAAGTTAGTGCCGAAGCAGAGAAAATCATTTTGGCGGATCGTGCAACCTGGACCATTCGTTTTGATAAAACAGGTGTAAACCAATCGGAATTGGATAAATTTCTGCTGGCGGACAGGAATGTTGTTCAAAAATTTTTCGAAGCAAATGGAATTGAAAAAGAAGATATGGAATTTTCATTCTTTGTTCATGAAGATTATCGAGAAACAAAAAAAGCCAATAAAACTGTTTACTGCGCAGGGTATAATCTCGTGATCAAGTCAAAAGACATCGAAAAAATTCTGGCGTTGCGGGATAATCTTTCGGAATTATATGAAAAAGGCATCGTTTTGAGCAGCAACAATATTGATTTCAAATGTTCGACGAATGATGAAGTTCAAGATACACTTGCAAAAGAAGCTGCGGTAAAGGCATACGCGAAGGCACAAAGTCTCGCGAAAGCTTTAAAGGTAAAAATTCGCAGAATTAACAAGGTTTATGATCCGAATTTCCAGATTGAAGGAATGAACGACAGAGTGTATATGATGAAATCATTTGCCGGTCTGAATTCCGTAGACGGAGTTCGAGGTAACCAAGAAAATTCACAGCCCATTCCGAAACGAAAGATGAAGGTCTATCTGAGAATGGACGTTGAAATAAAATAACCCTTAAATTAAAAGCAGGCATTGAAAGTAATTTTCAATGCCTTTTCTTTTTGCTTATTCTTTTTTGCTCAACTTATATCTATTGTTGAAAATTTGTTTGTCGAATGGTGTACGGGTTTGATTTGCAATTTCTGATACGGAGAAGTTGCTGAGGCAGAAGACTTATAATCTCTGTGCCGGAGAATTTACAAAGTACCACAAACAAATCCGGCCTATTTTTAGATTGAGATGACAGCCCGTCGGGGAGCTGCACAGCTGAGTTCAAGTTCAATTTGGTTAACAAAAGGTTAAATTAGCAGGATTTTAACTTTTCCATGCTACCATGCCCAAGGTGGGGAGTGAGGGGCGGACAGCAATTTAAAATTAACAAAATCTTAACCTTTAGGTTTGTTTTGATAGTATATAAAACACAATCAATCGGAATCGTCGCTGATACCCCAAAGGTTTTCCTTCAAAATCCATCCCTTAATTTTGTTGATATCGACTTTGATCCAATTATCACGTTTTTCCAGAACTCTGACTACAAAACTCCAGACTGTGTGGCTGATTTTCTAAAAAACAGAGAGAAGCCCTGAGGCTTCTCCAAACCATTATTGGCTTTTTCTTTCCTGATCTATTTCTTCACCGGTTTTTGCCCCGTGTTTACGAAGGAAGCTCATGATTTCCTCCCTTTCCCCATCATTCCTATGAGCATAATCCAAAGCAGTCTTTCCCTTTTTATTCCTAGCATTTATATTAAATCTCAAGTTGTTACGACCAGAATATATCTGCTTATTGGTTAATGGTAATTTTCGTTTATATGACATTCTCGAATCCAGATTACTTCCAACTTTTATTTGATCTAACAACAACTTCACTACATTTAAACTACCATAACTAGCAGCCATCATAAGGGGAGTTTGTCCGTAGACATCTGTTTTATTAATATTTGCTCCATTATCAATTAAACATCTAACTAAACTTTCATCTCCATCTCCATCGCACATGGCACGTACCAACGATGTACTTTCTTCCCCATTGAAAAACACCTTATCTATATCTACTCCATGTTCAACCAATAATTTGATATCTTCTTCATTGAAAGGCCGTTTCCAATGTTGAATTATCATTCTCAGAGGATTATCGCCCACACGAGAGCAAACGTTAACATCAGCACCACATTCTACCAAACATTTCATCATTTCTCTGTTTCTCTCAAAACCCATCGCAAACATCAATGGGCTCTGGCCAGCAAAACAATAAGCATCAATATCTGATCCATAATTCAGCAACAATTTTACTTTGTCATTGTTTCCGGTTGATGCAGCATAAAAAATCAAGTCACAACCTTTGTCTTTATTTAAACTAAAGTTTATTTTTTTGTTTTTCAAAAAGTCATCAATCTCTTGAATAGAGACTTTTTCGTTAACAATCAAATCAGAAAGTTGCTTTTTCTCTTCATCAGTAATAGCGCGGCCTTGATATTCTGAATCGTTTGCGTTACTGATACTTGGTCTTCGAGATAACGATCTAAACGTCCCTGAAGCTGCTTCCACAGCATCACCTGCGTACAACAAAGCAAAAAACGAGCAGCAGAGTAGCCATTTATTTTCTAGTTTTATATTCAACAAGTAATTTTTCATATTAAATCTCCTACTTTCATATAATATACATATTTCAATTTGCTAATACGTATTGGATAGCATCAAAAATAGATTCGAATTTTTGTTTTAAAGCCCCGATTTTTTTCTTTAAATAGCTCCAG
>CACWKL010000050.1 GCA_902761495.1 uncultured Pseudomonadota bacterium | reverse complement strand
TTCAAAACCGTCTTGTAGTTGAGACCGAGCCTCTCCGACAACGCTTTCACGCTCTCTTTACTATTTTGTATCTCCCGACGCACCGCCTCTGTCGTCCGGGCGCAGCCGTGTAATATCTGTCCCATAATGCCTCCTTTTCTTTACATTCTAACTTATATTCTCCTTCCCTACAATATGGGACTGAACAGCTAGCTAGTATACTCCTTGTCCGCGAATAAAAATCCTTTCGTATTTGCTGCCATTTGAAGCACTACTGACTAGTCATCCGCACTGTCTTTCGTAAGTTTGCATACATTAAATTTTCATTGATATCGATAATTATGTGTAAGAGGCATTAGAGTTAAGAATTTTTCGTAACTCGATATTTTCGGTATGTATTGTTGCAAATACGATTTGTAAAAGTACTTTTAACGCTTTCAAAAATAATCTATCAAACAAAATAATCTCGTAAATATCCTTACTTGTGATTTCGTTCTTGTTTGTTTTTTTCGGAGCTTAGCATTTACATTCTGAAGAAAAATATAGAAATTAATGAATTAACTGATAAAGTGAAGATCTTCAACATAGGATTAAGTAACGAAAAAATTAACGGAAGCATTAATCACTACGATCCCGAAAATATTGAGGGAACGTCTATAAAACAAGATTCAGACGAAATTTGTTATTGGATAAGCTAGCTTTTCACATCTCGAAACTAGTGTATATGAAAATCCTCGATTTTGGATTAGAATGACTTCGTTATTTTGGAGAGCGTTATGGAAATTTTTCTTGATACAGCAGATATCAGTTTAATAGAGAAGTATAAAGATTTTGTGGATGGAGTGACGACAAATCCCAGTATATTGTCTAAGCAGGGAAGTGTTGATGTTCGGGATATAGTACTGAATATCAGTAAATTGGTCAACGGTCCGATAAGTGTTGAGGTGATATCGAATGACTTTGATGACATGGTTATAGAAGGGGAAAATTTAGCGAAGATTCATTCGAATGTTTGCGTGAAGTTACCATGTACCTTTGATGGTTTGAAAGCTTGTAAAGCCCTATCGAACAAGGGAATCGCCACTAATTTGACCCTGTGCTTTTCTGTTCCGCAAGCGATGATGGCAGCAAAATGCGGTGCCACCTATGTTTCACCATTTATCGGAAGAATAGACGATATTGGTCAGGACGGAATCAATCTTATAGCCGATATTGTTGAGGTTTATGGTGTCTATGGTTTCGAAACGAAGGTGCTATCAGCGTCAGTCAGAAATATCAATCATTTTATTCAAGCGGCGATGGCTGGGACTGATGCAATTACTGTACCGGAAAAAGTGTTGGAGCAAGTGTTTGTGCATCCGTTGACTGATATAGGCTTGAAAAAATTCATGAGCGACTGGAGCAAACTAAAAGGGAAATAATGCGTTTCTACATCAAAAGTTACGGATGTCAGATGAATATCTACGATTCTCAGAGGATGGAGGATATTCTGATGTCGTTGGGGCATAAAAAGGAAGATCAGGCAGAAAACGCGAACTTGCTGATTTTTAATACCTGCAGCATCAGAGAAAAGGCAGACGATAAGCTGTTTTCGGACTTAGGACGAGCTAAAATTCTGAAAGATAAAAGCGCGGAAGATGACTTTATCATCGTTGTCGCCGGTTGCGTAGCTCAAGCCCGACCACAAGATTTGCTCGCAAGGTATCCGTATATCGATATGATTTTGGGGCCACAGGATATCCAAAACATTTCCGATAAGATTAATGATCTAGTTGAAAATAAAGATTTAGACGCATTGGTCCTTACGAATCTAAATGCTTCGGACAAGTTCGAAAAATTCAACACATCAGATCCTGTGTCCGAGAGAAGTGTTTCCGAATTCCTTACCATTCAGGAGGGGTGCGACAATTTTTGCACATATTGCATCGTGCCTCATACGAGAGGAAGAGAATTTTCCAGAAGCGTGAAAGAAATAATGTCCGAGGCAAAATCTCTGGTTGCGAGCGGGGTAAAGGAGATTACTTTACTCGGTCAGAATGTAAATTCTTACAACGGATTAGATGAATCGGGCAAAAATTGTCGGCTTTCTCATTTGCTTTGGGAACTTTCCTCGATTGATGGGTTAAAGAGGCTGCGATACATGACGTCGAACCCAAAAGACGTCAATGAAGATATAGCCAAGGCTCATCGAGATATTGATATTTTGATGCCTTTTCTGCATTTGCCCGTGCAATCGGGATCAGATAAAATTCTGAGAAAGATGAATCGTAAGTATGATAGAAAGCAATATTTTGAAGTGATCGATATGCTGCGGAGCTATCGTCCGGATATGGCTTTTTCTTCAGATTTTATTGTTGGATTTCCAGGAGAAACTGATGCGGATTTCGAAGATACATTGGATTTAGTAGAGAAAGTTAAATTTGCTCAAGCTTACTCATTTAAGTACAGTCCGCGGTTGAATACACCCGCGGCGAAAATGAAAAATCAGATTTCGGAGGATGTGAAAACAGAAAGATTGCAGCGGCTGCAAGATCTTCTAAATCAGCAGCAATCAGATTTTAACAAGTCGTTTGTCGGAAAAAATGTCGAGGTTTTGCTGACTAAAAAGGGGCGTCATTCGGGGCAGCTTGTTGGTAAAAGCGAGTATTATCAGGCTGTGACGGTGGATAATGCGGACGGTTTGAGCGTAGGGGATATTGTGAAAGTTTCCGTAACAAACGCAGTTTCTCATAGTTTAATAGGAGAGCAAATATGAATGTTGAAATCATATTCGAAAATGACAATTGGGATTCAAAAAAAATCAAAAAATTAATAGAGGATGTGACAAAGGCAATCTTTTTCTATTTGAAATTGCAGCATGATGATATCGAAATCAGCGTTCTTTGTGCCGGAGATGATGAGATCAGAGTTTTAAACAAAACTTACCGAGGAATTGATTCTCCTACCAATGTTTTGTCTTTCCCTATGGAATCAGATTTGGAATATGACGACTTCGATTGCTGTTGCAGAGAAGATTGTCATTGCTCGGATTCTTCGGGATGGGGCTGCGGTTGTGATGTCGAGCGGGATTCAATGTCATGTGTTCTGGGATGTTCTGCTTTTGCATACGAAACGATTGACAAAGAATCGAAAGAGCAGGGGAAGAGTTTTGACGACCATATGAAGCATTTGGTTGTCCATAGTGTGCTGCATCTTTTGGGATACGATCATGTCGAAGATGAAGAAGCTGAAAAAATGGAGGACCTGGAAGTAAAAATTTTACAATCCATTGGAGTTGGAAATCCGTATTAAATGAAGGAGTGAATATGTCTAAATTAAGAGCGTTATTATCCAAAATTTTTCGACGGCACGAGCAAGAAGTTCCGCTAATCGATCGATTGGAGGATCTTATTGAAGCGGATTCGGAAGTTGCTCAGGAATTGAACACCGATGATACCAGCGAGCTGGCTTTGGTTTCCAATGTTTTGGGACTCAAAGATCTGACAGCCGAGGACATCATGGTTCCGAGGGCGGATATTGTCGCGACGAAAATCGACACGAGCTTGGATTCCTTCATCGAGATTTTCTCCAAAAATAATTTTTCGCAGATTCCTATTTACAAAGATACACTCGATAACGTTGTGGGAATAGTTAGGGTAAGAGATTTCCTTCCTTACATCCATAGCCCGGATTCTTTCGACATTCGCTCTCTTCTGAAGGAGGTTATATATGTCGCGCCGAGTATTCAATTGCTCGAGCTTTTGGTTGAAATAAAGGCGTCCGCAAACCATATGGCTCTTGTGGTCGACGAATTGGGCGGTATCGACGGTTTGGTTACCCTTCAGGATGTGGTTTCCGAAATTGTCGGAGAGATTCAGCAAAATCAAAGTATTTTTCCTCAGATCATTAACAAACAAGACGGTAGTTTCGTCGCGGATGCAAAGATGCTCATATCAGAATGTGAAGAGAAATTAGATATAGATTTGATTAGGCCTTTGCTGAAAAATGAGAATGAAGAAATCAATTTCGAGACTTTGGGCGGATTGGTAATGTTCCTGGCAGGCAGAATGCCGACCCGTGGGGAAACGTTTATTCACCCTTCGGGAATCGAATTCGAAATTGCCGAAGCGGATGCCCGCCACATAAAAAGGCTGGTTATTAGAAAAAGACCGGAAAATGTCTGAAAATGTCTTGAAAATAGTTGGGAGATAGTACATTATACTCCTGCGTTGGGGTCATAGCTCAGTTGGTAGAGCGCTACAATGGCATTGTAGAGGTCAGGAGTTCGACCCTCCTTGGCTCCACCATCCTAATTTGCGTACTGGACATTTAGCTCAGCGGTAGAGCATCACGTTCACATCGTGGGGGTCGCAGGTTCGAACCCTGCAATGTCCACCAGCTTGTATATAACTTCTTGTTTTGTAAGGATATTTACGAAGATTTGATAATGGGATTTGCCGAATACATGTGGTTTATCATTAATTCACTCCAAAGTTTAAATGTATTTAATTAATCTCCAATCTATATATTTTACGAAAAATCTCTCTCCAAACACCGGAAAATCTCCAAATAAGGGGAAATGGAGAATTTCGTTATTTCCGCTCAAATTTCAGATTTAAATCAAGTTTTCGTAAAATCGTTAAAATTTTTTCCGCAAAAAACAATTGGAGTAGCGAGTGATATTAAAAACATAACTACAGAATTTAAGAAAATCAAAAATGAAAGTTGATAGTTACGCTGGCTTTTGACTCTTCTTATTTGCAACTCTCGCTTTAATCTGTTGATATGTATGTACTTTCATCATATCGATAATCTATCTGCAAAGTTCGGAAAAATCACTGTAATGGAGTTGGATTAAATGCATGGTGTTATATCTAATATTTGAGTAAGTTGACGCTCTGATTGGGATTTGTATGGATGTTATTTACTAAGGGCGATTGATTAACCGCCCTTTGAAATTTTCGTAATACATTAAAGATTTGAATCCAGGGAAGAGTTAAATCCAGCCTTCGTCTGAGTCATAGTAGTATTCTGAACCTGTGTTTTGGTTATAATAATAGCGTTCCGACTCTGAGTTTGGGATATACCAAGGAGCATTATTATCCAAATTCGAGTCAATCCTGTGCCATGATTCGTGAGTCACGGGATTATAATAGTGGTCTGGTATCGAGATTGTATTCGATTTTGAGACAGAATTATGCCAAGGTGCATTATCAAAATCTGAGACAGAGTTGTGCCATGGAGTATTATTCAAATTTGAGTCAATCCTGTGCCATGATTCGTGAGTCACGGGATTATAATAGTGATCTGGTATCGAGACTGTATTCAATTTTGAGTCAGGATTATGCCACGGTGCATTATTGAAGTTTGAGTCAATCCTGTGCCATGATTCGTGAGTCACGGGATTATAATAGTGATCTGGTATCGAGATTGTATTCGATACTGAAGAGGCGTTAAAATATTTTGGATGCAATTGTAACTGTAAAAAACTGAAATTAGTCAGATGATCTAAGCGGTTTCTTGAACGACTGTTTGCGTAATTTTCTGCGGAAACAACTACAGTGTTATATTTTCCATTTTTTTGTGGAGTAGTTTCTGCCAGCATTTGTTCACAATTTTTACAGACATCGTTGAATGATATCAGATAAAGAGGTGTTGATTTATTGCGGTGCTGATACCTTATCATATATTCTGTGTGCGTATAACGGTTGTATTCTGGATTTTGAATTATCTCAATCCAACGATTCAACGCTGATTGGGATCTTCCTGCCGCACGTATCTCAGCTAAAAAATTTTTGCTATCATCGTAATTGAAATAAGCTATATACTTTCCGAATTCCTTTAAATATTCCCTGAATAACTCCTGTGTTTTTTTCGTTGCTTTGTAATAAGATGTATCCAAATTTTTAGAATTTAATTTTAAATTTTTTGTATTTATTCTTAAATTGCGTAGTGATATTACGTAGTCAGCGGCAGCCTTTATATATTCGTGGCTCCACTCTTTAAAGTGTCTTCGATAATCGTCTAATGCGCAACTTATCTGCGTATTCGGTATATCCTTTATATCATCCCAAAAAGATTGAATAGGAAAATAGTTAACTGACTTTTCTAACATATGAAAGTTGTTGCTCATTCTTCCTATAGCCTCTATTTTCTTTGCTGCACTTTTATTAAACCCCAACACTTCATAGATCGTGTCGTCATAAGATATTTCCCCAAACAGCCAAGCATCTGATCTGAACAGAAGCAAGGAATGAGGACAGATTTTTGCAGTATCTGGTAGCGAT
>CACWKL010000049.1 GCA_902761495.1 uncultured Pseudomonadota bacterium | reverse complement strand
CTTTCGAAACTAAAAAATAAGGAACAGAAAATCATTGTCGAGAAAATCGATATCGAAAAAGGAGCTCAAGCCATTGTCGGAAATGTCTCAAAATAGCCTGCCCAACGTCTGCGGAGCAAAAACCAAATTCGGAAACTGCCAAAATCTCTCAATGGAAAACAGACGTTGTAGACTTCACGGAGAATTAACTCCCAAAAAACATCCTAATCATCAAGCGAAGTTCAATGCACTGAAAACGGGAAGGTATTCTAAAGATTGCATTAAACAAATTGAATTGCTGAAAAATGAACTAAACTGTTTGGACAAGCTCATTTGTAATGTCGAATTAGGTTAGTAGAAACCTCTTTTATTTCTTAGCCTGTAAATATGATAAAATGTCTTTACTCGCTAAGGTGAAAAAGCAGTTCACAAATCCTTTTTAATCACTAAAAGAATCTCAGCGTCACGTAAAATCGCGGGGGAATAGCGGGGGAAAACTGAAAATTCTTGAAATTCTTTCTATTTTTTGGATTTGATAAAATGCTGAAATTTAAGTGGTGCCGGACAACGGACTCGAACCATTGACCTACTGATTACAAATCAGCCGCTCTACCAACTGAGCTAGTCCGGCATTGCAGTCAACAAGCTATCAAAATATCCGAGCAAAGTCCAGATTTTTTGCGAAGATTTCAGTGAGAATCTACATTCAAACTTCGTTTTTTCTTCCGCCTTTGAATTCTATGCTTGGACGAAGGCAACATGACCGGAACTCCATCTACGATCGGGTAGGAAATCTCGAATTTCTCGTTAACCAAACTGTCGCCCTTTAGCTCAAGTTCAACCCCCGTCATCGGGCAACGCAGCAATCTCAACAGGCGCTCGCTGATTAAGGGAGTTTCTTCTTTCATTGCTGACTCGCTACTGGTTCATTGTTACAAAGAATTCGTCGTTGTTTTTCGTGTTCTTCAACTTTTCGATCAGGAATTCCATACCGTCGTTCGAACCCATAGGAATGAGAATTCTTCTCAAAACCCACATTTTAGACAGCTTGCCGCGCTCAACCAACAGCTCTTCTTTTCTGGTTCCCGACTTGGTAATGTCGATTGCCGGGAAGGTCCTCTTGTCGGACAGCTTTCTGTCGAGGACGATTTCGGCGTTACCTGTTCCTTTGAATTCTTCGAAAATAACATCATCCATACGGGAACCTGTTTCCACGAGAGCCGTTCCGATGATTGTCAAAGAACCGCCTTCTTCGATATTCCGAGCTGCTCCGAAAATTCTCTTCGGACGCTGCAGCGCATTTGCATCGACACCTCCGGTCAAAACCTTTCCTGAAGACGGACACACTGTGTTGTAAGCCCTCGCCAAACGCGTAATCGAATCCAGCAAAATTACGACATCTTTTTTATGTTCGACTAACCTTTTCGCTTTTTCGATAACCATTTCCGCGACCTGAACGTGACGCGTCGGGACCTCATCGAAGGTCGAGCTGACAACCTCTCCGTCGACGGAACGGCGCATGTCTGTGACCTCTTCCGGACGCTCATCGATCAACAGCACAATCAAATATGTTTCAGGAGAATTTGCTTTAATCGCGTGAGCTAAATTCTGCAACATGACTGTCTTCCCTGTCCGAGGAGGCGCGACAATCAAAGCACGTTGACCTCTTCCCAACGGAGAAATCAGTTCGATAACACGGGTGGTTAAATCTTTTCCATTGCCATTTTGAAATTCAAGATCGATTTTGGAATCAGGATATAACGGAGTCAAATCGTCGAAGTTTACACGGTGCCGTACAGCTTCCAATGTATCTCCGTTAACGGTACTGATCTTCGACATCGCAAAATATCTTTCACCTTCTTTCGGAGGACGAATGGTACCTTCCAGCGTGTCTCCGGTTTTAAGACTGTGTTTACGAATTTGAGACGGAGAAACATAGATGTCGTCCGAACCTGCCATGTAGTTAGCTTCAGGAGAACGCAAGAACCCGAACCCGTCCTGCAGAACCTCCAGCACTCCCTCACCCTGTATTTCAACTTCATTTTCCGCGAGCTTCTTTAGGATCGCAAACATCAAATCCTGTCTTTTCAAAGCCGAAGCATTTTCCAATTCTAAACTATCCGCAAAAGCCAAAAGTTCCGAAGGGGTTTTCTGTTTTATTTCTTTTAAACGCATCTTATCTCTTAAAACTTATACACGGTGTACCATCTACTACCCGAACTCAACAAACAATGATGAAAACGATGGTGCCCAGAGCCGGAATCGAACCAGCGACACGAGGATTTTCAGTCCTCTGCTCTACCGACTGAGCTATCTGGGCAGTTCATATTCTCATATAAATCAATTTTCGAGGCTTGTCCAGCGTTTTTTTCAACATTATCGTCGGGAAAGACATACACTTCGTCAAACCACCGACCTAAGTCGACATTCCTGCAACGAGAAGAACAAAACGGCATAAATTTCTCAGATTCAATCTCTTTTTTACAGATTACGCACTTCATGGCAACTCAAAAATCAATGATCAATTCAAACACCAACCAAGCGCAGTCTACACTTTCGTAAGCGAATTTGCAAATATATCTTGCCTAAATTAAACGGCTTAAGTAAACATGTCGGACGGAAGAACTTAAATAACTGCATCCCTGGCCTCTTATGCCTGGGACTCGCGGGGGTTCCGACAGCCATAAAATTCAACTTGCATTTGGCTTGTGCCGTGTGTAAATTCAACTATAGGGGAGTACTCCTCAGACTCTCTGGGTTCCAGAGAAGAAAAAGTGAGGTTGATCTCAACCGAAAATATTGATTTAAATTTAGGCTTTCGATGAAGACTGATATTGAAATTTCACAAAGTGCGGATAAGAAGAATATTCTGGAAATAGCTCGAAAATTAGGATTGGGTGAAGACGATCTGGAGTTGTACGGTAGCTATAAGGCGAAGATCGCGTCGTCCGTGTGGGAAAAAATCAAAAATAGAAAAAATGGGAAGTTGGTTTTGGTAACGTCCATTAATCCGACTCCAGCGGGAGAGGGAAAAACCACCGTCAGTATCGGACTGGGAGAGGCTTTGTCTCTGCTGAATTACAAGACATGCATTGCTCTGAGAGAGCCTTCGTTGGGACCTTGCTTCGGCCTCAAGGGATGCGCTACCGGAGGAGGTTATTCTCAGGTGATTCCCATGGAAGATATCAATCTTCATTTTACGGGAGATTTTCATGCGATCACAACCGCTCACAACTTGCTGGCTGCAATGATCGATAACCATATTTTTCGCGGTAACAAATTGGATTTCGATCTGAAAAAAATTACTTGGAAAAGGATCCTTGACATCAACGACCGTTCTTTAAGACATATTATCATCGGTTTGGGAAACAAGACGGATGGAATCGTTCGAGAGACAGGGTTCGACATTACGGCGGCTTCGGAAATCATGGCGATCTTATGCCTGTCGGAGGATCTGGAGGATCTCAGGAAAAGGGTCGACAATATCATTATCGGTTACAATAGCAAAAAAGAAGAAATTACCTGCAAGATGCTCGGGGCGACAGGCGCGTTGGTTACTTTGCTCAAGGACGCGATTAAGCCGAATTTGGTTCAGACGATCGGCGGAACGCCTGCATTTGTGCACGGGGGACCTTTTGCAAATATCGCTCACGGATGCAGCAGCTTGATAGCAACCAAGTACTCTCTGAAATTGGCGGATTATACCGTGACGGAAGCGGGATTCGGAGCAGATTTGGGTGCCGAAAAATTCTTGGACATAAAATGTCCGTTGCTGGGAAGATATCCTGACGTTGTTGTAGTCGTTGCAACAGTCAAAGCGATAAAAATGCACGGGTACGTGACTTTCGATAGGTTACAGGAGGAGAATCTCACAGCTCTCGAAACCGGTTTCGAAAATCTTGAAAAGCACATTCAAAACGTAAAAAGATACAATCTGCCCGTGGTGGTTGCTCTGAACGTATTCAGCAGCGACACTCAAGCCGAACTGAATCTCATAAGGGAAAAGTGCGATAATCTGGGCGTAAAAACGGCATTGTGCAAAGTCTGGGAATTGGGCGGAAAAGGCGGTCTCGAGTTGGCTGAAATGGTAGCAAAATTGGCAGACAAGACCAAGTCTTCATTCCATCATCTGTACAACGCGACGGATTCAACCAGTACCAAAATAGAGAAAATCGCCAGCGTTATATATGGAGCGAGCGGCGTAAACTACATGCCGAAGGCGCGGCAGGTTTTGGAGCAGTTGACAGGAAAAGTATATCCTATATGTCTGGCAAAAACACAAAATTCGTTAAGCGATGACAAGTCCCTCCTGGGAAGACCGAAAAATTTCAAAATTACAATCAATGATATCAGAATCATGGCAGGAGCGGGATTCGTCGTAGCCTACGCCGGAAACATTATGACCATGATGGGACTACCTGTCGTTCCGAGAGCTGAAAAAATCAACTCCGATAGCAACGGCCGCGTCGTCGGTCTGGACTAGTTAGCGCTCTCTGTGGGCATTTCCATATCCTGTTCGTTTTTGAATTAATTTATTTTTAGCCAGTCTTGCAAGTGTAATTACCGTATGGTATAAAATTCTTCACTTAGGCAGTTTTTGTATAGGAAAAATTGAAGAAATTCTTGGCCTTGTTGGGACAATGAATGGTGTTGGCGGGTGTCTGCCGGCATCGGTTGAGGTTGATATGCTCGCGTGGCGTAGGTATGTCTATGTATGAAAATGAAAGGAGAATATACAATGAAAAAAGCCTTAGTTGTTGTGAATATGTTATTCGCATCAGCGACTGTGTGGGGGATGATACCGAATGATGGCAATGGACAGCAAAATAGTCGCGGTTCTATATTTGATATGAACGATATCAGAAGAGAGGTCGAAGAAATTGGTAATATTGAAACAAAATTTAAAGTTGAAGACTATGCGGAACCCTCAATTGAAGAAAGCAGCAACTCATTGTGTGATGCTATATTGCAACCTGATTTTGAAAAAGTAAAACGGTTAGTTTGTAAAAAAGCCGACAGGACTTCGGTCTTGAATCTGATATTGGCACATGATAATTATCGAAGATACAATAAAAAGATGCCAAATGCTCAATTTTTGAAATATCATAATCTTATTTTTCGGAGCCCTGATATCAAGTTGGTTAATTTTCCTTATGAAGGTGGAGAAACTCCGTTGCATACTGCCGCATATGACAGAAATGAAGATATTGTGAGATGTTTAATAAATCATGGAGCAGAAATTGATAAGCCTATGGTTGACGGAGGCACACCGCTGTACGGTGTAATGCAGGGCTTTATTTTAGAAGGCTTTTCTAGATATGTTTTAGAAGGCGCTACTCTGGAAAACATCATTGAAGGATTTAAAAGAGGAGGGATATTGTTAGGTGCAAACGCAGTAAACAATATAAGAGAAAGTATTATTGAAAGAAACAAGTGTTGCAATGTGATAAAAATTTTATTAGAAAACGGAGCTAATGCTAATGGAGTCACAAACGACACTAAGCCTCTTATGCTTGCTTGGGAATATAAATTCTACAATGCAGTGGAAAGTCTGATAGAGTACGGTGCAGATGTTAACGTAATTCCGTTAACTGATGTTATTTTACAGGGCTACAATGTAGCATTTATAGAATATTTAATAGATCATGGCGTAGATGTTAATAAAAAAAATGCTGATGGAGCAGCTCCGCTACACGCAGCAATACAAGTAAACGATCCTATATCGGCTACGTATTTGGTAAAAACCTTGCTGGAAAACGGTGCGGATGTAAACATGGAAGGTTACAAAGGAACCACTGCGCTAATGAGTGCCTCATACTTGGGACGTGAAGATATTGTAAGATACCTTATAGAGTATGATGCTGCAATTAATAAAGAAAGAAAAAATGATGGGACCACTGCATTATGGATAGCAGCACAAAATGGACACGAAAACCTTGTAAAGGTTTTGGTGAAACATGGTGCTAATATCAACAAGTTGGATGATGACGTTTCTCCATTACTAATAGCAACACAAGGTGGTTACGTAGATATTGTAATGATGTTAACGAAACTTGGAGCGGACGTTAACAAATCAGACAGTTATGGAACTACTCCATTATGGGAGGCATCTCGTATAGGAAACACGACAATTGTTCAGCACTTTATAGATCACGGCGCTGAAATCGATGCAGAAAGAAATGATGGAATTACTCCACTATGGATTGCTGCACAGAATGGTCATGAGGATGTCGTAAGGATTTTAGCGGAGCACAGCGCTGATATTACTAAATCAAGGAATACCGACGGAGTTACACCGCTGATGATTGCTGTAGATAAAAAGAAAGGAAGTGTTGTAAAATATTTATTACAAAGATTGATGCCAAATGAGGTACAACGTTCAGGTCTTGAGGCTACTGCGTTATCTTTTATACCAAGGTTATTGTTCAGTCCCACATTGTAGGGAGCAGGACTAATTCTAAACAATTTTGGTTCAGATTTCCATTCTTTAATGATAAATTCCCACGGAGTTAAGCCGTTCAGGGATTTCAATCGTTTTGCGAAATTGTACGCGTTGATAAATGCTTGAAGATGCTCTTGCAGAGAG
>CACWKL010000048.1 GCA_902761495.1 uncultured Pseudomonadota bacterium | reverse complement strand
TATATCTACATTGCACTCCGCAGGGACAGCATAAGCAACATCATCGTCTGTCGTCACCTTTATCTTGTCGTCCTCTATTTCTATTTTTACAGTTTCATCGTTCGGGTTTGCTCTGGTTGTATAGCTTTTTGTTTCCACTTTTTTAGGTGTTCCATCACTTTTGTACATACCTACTACTTCTGGCCACGTCACATAGTGGAACCATTTTACCCCTGCTCCAGAGGGATCATCAATATTATCGCAATAACAATAATAAGTGTAGTCCTGATATAAATCTTCATCCGGAGGAAATAAATTTGAATTTGTTTGCTTCAGCGAGTTATACATAATATCAAAGTGCTGTGTCGCCATCGGTGCATGATTTGTTTCGTAATGATAGTAAAAATAATACCTACATTCGTTTGTTTTTTCCGTCTTTGGAACTATTTGTTTTTTTTTCGGATCAAACTCTGTCTGCAATGATTCTGTTGATGCCGTTGAGTTAAATGGGTCATACGTACCTCCACTGGTCATCACTTTCTTTTTCATGTTTATTCCATGCGCAGCTTGAACCAACGGCGAATCCAAATATGCCTTTGATGTATTGTAAATCTCGTCAGCGATCCTCAACATCGCCGTCTTCTGCTTAGCATAGGTTAAGGCGGGATTCCACTTCTGAGCCACATTTAATGCCGCATTTACTGCACATTGCTTCACTAATCTTTTCCCTATACCCTGCGTCACATTTCGGTCCGATAATGTCCGATAATCCAGCAAGTATTTCGCACCAAAAAGCAAAACCGGAATGCATACTACCGCAAGAATCTGCACATAGCCCGAGGTAAAATGACTAAAACCACAGACGTTTTTGGAATTCGGGGAAAACTGAAAAATAAGCTTGATTTTCTGCTTCAGGAAACGCCAAACGGACGCAAAACTTGGCGAGATTTTATCCCAAATCGAGTGCTTTATCCATATTTTTATTTTATTTGACTTTTTCACATCCCTTTTCGTTTCATCGGTCATTGCATTCCCTCTAAAGCTTTCTGAACCTTTTTCTCACTCATATATTCTTGCAACTATTTGTAAATTTTTCGTTAATTTTTGAGAAATTTTTCGACATCACTTTTTCATAACCTTGAGAAAGTTAATAGAAAATCCGAAAAACGGATGCGTAAAGGAACTAGGGATTAGTTAAGTTTTGAAATCAGCACATACAAATGAGTTAGTTCTGCGCAAATTTACTGACTCGTTTGCAAATTTTCTATGATTTTTTCCACATTATGGCAGCAAAAAATCCATCCGTATCGTTGCGGAACGGAGTTAGTTTCAGAAAATCGCCACTATAATTTTTAAATTCAACTTTTTGTAACTCGAAATTATCAAATTCTCCGAGAAATTTCTCGATTTGATCTTCGTCTTCTTCCCTTAATATGGAACAAGTTGAGTAAACCAAACGACCTCCTGATTTTACCAAATTCTGAGCGATTCTGAGAATTTCAGACTGAACTTCAAGCAACTCCAACAGATCATTTTCACAAAATTTTGCTCTCATATCAGGATTTCTTCGCCAAGTACCTGTTCCGGAACAAGGGACATCAACCAGTACGACATCTGCCGATTCCTTGTGACGTTTCATCCATTTATTGTTAATCTCCTGACAGAAAACATTGTTCACATTCGCTCGACGAAACCTTTTCTTTGCATTTTCTAATCTTTCGGGATACTTATCCATCGCGAAAATTCGTCCTTTGTTCTCCATATATGCTGCCAGCGCCAGAGTTTTTCCTCCGGCTCCTGCGCAGTAATCCACGACTGTATCTCCCGGACGAACACCGCATAATTCAGCGATTAACTGCGATCCTTCGTCCTGGATTTCCACAATTCCGTCACGAATTGCAGGATGACTTCGACTGATCCTCCCATTCAAAATCCGCAATCCGTTCCCAGCATATCGGGTGTCTTTGACTTCGAACTCCTTCAACTCTCCCCTCGCCTGCTCCTTGGTCGCTAGCAATCTATTTACTCGCAGGTCGACATAAGCCTTGCTGTTCAGCGCTTTCATCTCGTCCGCAAAATGATCTTCATCAAAAACTCTTCGCAGATAAGGCTCCAGCCATTCGGGATAATTCAGCTGTGCGTATGTCGGAAGATCTTTTAAATCTCTACGTAAAAATTTCTGCTCAAATTCCGATAATTTCTCAGGAGCATACTTCCTACCCGAAAAAATTTCCTCAATTTGTTTATCCGAAAATTTGCGATTGAACTTCATGTGAGCTAACACGAAAAATCTGCCGAAATTGTTTGTAATTTTCTGTGTTATGAATTTCAACTTTTCGAAATTTCGGAAGATCTCGTAGGAAAACTCAGCGATCGCTCGCCGATCATTTGCCCCTATCCATCTGTTATTCTTGAAATATTTCGACATCACGATATCGAACGGCGCACGCGATGCGAAAAATATCTCCAACAAATCTATCGTTGATTTTACCCTTGCTTCTAACTGCATTTTAATGAATCCTCACCATGTAAATTTCTGCTTTCCATATCCAAGTTAGCTTTTGTGATTTCCCCGCATACCGTAGTATAAATGTACTCATAACAACGGCTGCAGGAACTTCCTGCCTACTACATAAATTTCTACCGATACGCTACGACTGGATTTCGGCTTGAAAAAACTTGCCTCTGCAAAATCCTTCTTCATGCGCTCGAAGAACTGTTTTTCTTTTCCGCCCATAAATATTTTTGCAACAAATGCCCCTCCGGGAGCCAGTGTATTCAGCGTAAAATCATAGGCAGAAGTTACTAAATTCATAATACGCAGATGATCAGTTTGTGCATGTCCGACAGTTGACGGAGCCATGTCAGAGACAATCAGATCTGCCTTCTGTCCCAAAGCCTCGATGATTTTTTTCTGATTCGCTTCATCTTCAAAATCCCCGACAAATTGCTGAACTTTCGGAAGCTCTTCAAAATTCAGAAGATCAATAGCGACAATCTTCGCGTCTTCGGAAGATTTTTGAGCCAGCAGCTGAGACCATCCGCCCGGAGCCGCGCCTAAATCAATAATGTATTTCGACTTCTTTATGATCTTAAATTTCTCATCGATCTCCAGCAATTTATACGCAGCCCGAGAACGATATCCCTCCCTGTGCGCCCGTTTCACATAAGGATCATTCATCTGACGATCCAGCCACAACCGCGAAGACAAACTCATTTTTCCTTTGACCTTCATGATTCTCTCAAGCCCCATCTTCCACTGAAAAATACATTATTACGGAAAAGAAGTATAGAAAAATCATATTTTTTGTGCTATTAGTTTACTCGCCGTTGGGAAATAGTTTAGCGGTAGAACTCCCGGCTCTGGACCGGGCAACCTTGGTTCGAATCCAGGTTTCCCAGCCATTTTTTCGTGTTTTTTGTAGTTTCAGTAAAAGTAGTTTGTGTGTGTTATCGTGTGGTGTGGTCGAACGCGAGGTTTACATATCTGCATGGTGCAGGTGTGTGTTAGGGAGATATACAAGATAGGAGAAGAAGATGAATAAATCTCTATTAGTCGTAAGCTTAGTAGTCACAATTACAAATATTTTCGGAATGCCTCCAGACGGAAATAATCTCAAAAGAAATTTCCATTTGTCAGAAATCAATGATAAAGGAGGCTGTTTCAACAAAAAGATCAAAACGGATAGAAAAGCACAGTTAATTGATGCTCTTAAAAATGAAATTCAAAAAATCGAAAAGAAAAAGGAAAGATCAAAGAAAGTATATCAAAAAACCATGGATCTTTATTCGAAGGAAAAAGATGACAAAATAAGGTTTTGTTATTGGACTCCGAAACTTGAAGAGCTAAACAATATCTCAAATGCGTGTTCAAATGAAATTCATACAATAAATCAAGTTATCCAATCTATAGAGGAAAATCCTTCAAATCCGGAGATTCCAGTAACTTATGGAAAGGCCCAAAAAAAATTAAACGACGATTCGAAATTTGTAGAAACTGTAAATAAAATATTCGGAATAAATACTCATTCGAGAGAAGAATCGGAAAGTTTAATATGGGAGGCCTTTAATACTTTCGAGCCTTATAAAAAAGGAAGAAACATACTGTTTTGGGATGGTAATGCATATGTGAATGGAGCTCTCTCTGTTTTTCCTGTTTCTGATTTACGTATAAAGGGAGAAGATTATCACGTAATTCAGTTGTATGAAATACTTGGATACAAAAGAGAGAATATTGAAGCAGTAGCAATAATATCCAACGGATTTCCACTTTTGAATAGAGCGATAACTTGGTTTTCTATCAGAAATTTTTGGGAAGAAGCCAAATCACAGAAAGATTCAAAAATAAACGAAACCTTACATAAGCACAAAAGATCATGCAGACGATATTTTCACGAATATATAGAACAAGCGGCAGATTACATAAAAGCGGCGCGAGTTTTAGGAATAAATACGAAAAATCTGGACTTTAGCTCGGAAGGATTATTGAAACCATATACTGAAGCAGAAGAGATAGTTCGAGGATTTTTGAAAAAATATAGCAAATACATAGGGGAGTTCAATAAAGAAGATCAAAAGCGATTTATTGAAGACATGAACAATATAAAAAATTTGTTGTATGCTCCTTCTTTGTTGGAAGATTACAGCATATATGCTCATACGGAATACATCGTACGTTATCTACAAAAACGCAGCGGAAAAAAGGCGGAACCGACCTACATGGCCTCATATTATGACATGTGCAGAGATTGTGAAATTTTATTTGCTGAATCTACACAGCAAGAATTCGGAAAAGATAATACCATAATAATTTCGGGATATGATTACAAATTAAGTCGAAGTAGAGGGCATCCTTCCATTTTGAGTAATAAAAGCTTTTTGCAGATACAATTGTGATAATTGAACGCAATCAATAGATTACCCCATCAGCTGTTTCCATTTGTTCCACTCTTCATTCAGCCGAATTTATAAAAATCTTACACCGGCTGCAATTAAAAAATCCCTACAAATATGAGATACTGTAAAAAATATTAATCGGAAAGAAAATGGCCACAATATTAAGCAAGATTTTTAAGATCCCGATTTTCTCAAAAAAAATCTATCTCATAGCATTATACGGCCTATTTTGGAGCCTTTCGACTCAGATGCTATACTCGCATTTGTCCTTATTTCTCAAATTCAATTGCGATATTTCAGATTCGCAAATCGCATCCATAGACGGGATGGTCGAATTTTTGTCCTACCTGATTCGGATTTTCACGGGAGCCATAAGTGATTATCTTTACGACAGAAAATTGCTGTTGGTTGTCGGATGCTCAATCGCTATGCTGATAAAACCGATTTTCGCCGCAGCTCATTCCGTTTTCAGCGTAATTTTTTCGGAAATCATCGAAAGACTGGGCAGCGGAGTCCAAGCCTCCCCGCGTGACGCCATGATCGCCGATGTGAGTCCACAGTCCAAATTGGGCGCGTCTTTCGGATTTTGCAAAGCCCTGAAAACCGTCGGAGGTATCTTGGGAAGTATTGTCGCACTGGGGGTAATATGGCTTTCCGCGAATAATTACAGACTATTGTTCATTTTGTCGGCCATTCCCGCCGCCTGCGCGCTCCTCTGCGTCTGGAAAATAAAAAAACCGTCCATAAAACTTCCCGTAGGATCCCGAAAATTCGACAATCCCTTTCAAAAAAAATACCTGAAATCGATGGACGGCAACTTTTGGAAAATAATCATCCTCGCCTTCGTCTGCGAATCGGGACATTTTGCGGAATCCCTTCTTACTCTGAGGTCAACGCAATTTTTCTCCCAAACTTTTTCAGGAATGACCAGCATTTTCGCGGCACTCGGACAGATACTTTTTTCGTATTTCATCGGAATCGCGTCCGACAAAGTCAGCAGAACGACTCTGTTAAAAATCAACCTGATCCTCCTATTACTGGCCTATGCTCTGTTGCTCCTCAGCACGTCGGGATTCGTGTTCTTGCTCGGAGTCTCAGTGATTTGCGGGCAATACGCCGCTATGCAACTCTTATTTTTATCCATGCTGAATTTGCAGGTAAGTATCAACCTAAGGGGAACAGCAATCGGAATTTTTTACTGCACAATCGGCGCCGCTTATATGCTCTCCACCAACATATGCGGATTTTTATGCGAAAATTTCGGATACGGATTATCATTTTCATATTCGCTGTTGACCTCCTGCACCGCGATTGTGATGGTTTATCGACTCGGAAAATAGCCCCCAAAACAAATAATATACTAGAAATAAGGAATTTTTTTAAAAGCAAACGAAGATCTACGCATTAAGGTTGTAGAATTTATAAAGAAAGGGCACACACATAGGGAAGCATCAGAGGTTTTTGGAGTCTGCATGAAGTCGATTTGCACGTGGAAAAAGATGGATAAAGAGGGAAAAAGGCTGGTGTTTGAGTTTGTTCCTAGGAGTCCGCATCGAATAAATCATGAAAATTGTTAGCCTATGTGAAGGAGCATCCGGACGCATATTTGCGAGAGATCGCAGCTCATTTTTCAGTAGGTTTGACAACAATTTTGAACGCATTGCATAGATTAGGCGTCAAATATAAAAAAACGAAAAATTTACAAAGAAGCGGATTCAGA
>CACWKL010000047.1 GCA_902761495.1 uncultured Pseudomonadota bacterium | reverse complement strand
AATTTTATCCTTCTCCGGTCTGCCTCGCGGTGTTGTTTTTGTAAATTGGTATCCACAATTCTTGCATCTGTATCTCTGATATCCTTTCATATGTCCGTACTTATAGGCATCTTCACTTCCGCACTTTAAACACTTTAACTCCATATTTTGCCCTTCTCTTACCTCATCTTTTGTTTAATCTAACATATTACATTGCTAAAGTGAATCACTCAACCAAAGAGTTCCATCTGGTTATGTTTGTTCATATGATATAATTCCTTTCCAAATCGAGATGTGTGTATTTTATTATCTCTGCTTTTATCTCATAATTAATTTATCTCTGAAAAATTTCAAAATCTTTACAAAATAGTAACTTTCTTTCTGTAGGATTATCGTAACTATTGTACGTAGGTGTGTAATGTTTAGAAAGATTTTGAACTTAGTTAAAGTAACCGGAATAATGTGGGGATGTATACTGTTGCCGGTACTTATTGGGTTTACAAGCATTAAGTCCGCGTCAGAATCTGACGTAAGAAGATATATGGATTCTTATTTGGACAGCGAAGCAACTAACCTGTCCAAATATATCAGTCTGCAGTTAAAGAATAGCGGAAAAGAAATCCTAGAGATTTCCGACATCTTGGTATTAACTCACAAAGAGGAAGATTCTGAGGTTAAAAAGATTTTCGCAGAGATGCTGAAAAGCAACAGCAATATCGTTTCTATCTGCACTTATAATGAAAAAGGATCGATTACACATAAATCCGACAACGAAAATACTTCTGATGTTCTAGATATAAACGATTACTCTATTATTGAGTTAAGGGATAAGGACATTAATTTTTCATTCAGACAGGCAGAGAATGGGGCTGTTTTGGTTGATTTCGTCATGAAAAGAGAAAATATAGACAATATTAAACCTTTCTATTTGTTGGTTACGATGAAGTGGTCGCAATATGAAACCTTTCTCGACAGACTACAAGACGGCGTATTCGCAAGGAAATTCTACATTATTTCACCAGACTGCAAGAGGCATATTTCTCTTAATTCATTACCTCGCGGAGCAGAAAGCGACAGAAATTTGCTCGCCCTCGGATGGCATATGTCAGAGAAAATCAAACAGATATCGATCGGAAATTCCGATGTGACTTTGGAAGGACTGAAGTACAGGGTATTCAAGAGCGAAATAAAATCTCCGGAAAAAATGGACGGAAGCCAGCTGTTTATTATTGCTGTAACCGACGATGAGGCTTTCGATGCGCTGGTTAAAGGAATGTTCAGAAATACTCCTACCACAATAGTAATTTTACTTTTCGTTTGGTTATTTATTTGTATGGTTGTATCCAAATTTTATAACAATGCAAAAGAACAACTTTATATATCGAATGCGATCTCTGATTCTACACCTTCAGCGATTATTGTGTTTGATTCCGAGACTGGAGAGATTCGAAGAATCAATCCTTCGGGACTTACTCTTGCCAGGTTGATCCCGGAAAAAATTCCGTCGGTCAATGCATGGGATTTGTTCGTATCCGAAAAGGACAGCAATTACATCAGGAGCGCTGTTAAAAACAACATAAAAATACTTAACTACGAAGTTTTGGTGCAGAGTTATGCGGGAAATACCTTCTGGTCCATATGTTCCGCCAATCCGTTGGAAACAACTATAGGAGTAGAACGCAGAATGTATGTCGTGCTCTCGATTTTGGACATAAATAAAAGGAAGGAAATCGAAAAGAAGCTTGCAAATAATGCAGAATTACTCGAGAAACAGGTTGCAGAAAGGACCGCGGATCTGGAAATCAAAGCGAAAGAACTTGAGGAATCCAACAAAAAGCTGGATCGAGCGAAACAAGAAGCCGATGTGGCAAACGCTGCTAAAACAAAGTTCTTAAACAGCGTGAGCGTGGAGTTAAAAACGCCCATTAATGCAATTATCGGATATAGTGAAATTTTGCAGGAGGAAGCTCTGGACAGAAAAGATAATGTCTCGGCAGATGACCTCGCAAAAATCATCGGTTCCTCGAGGCATTTGCTTTCGCTTATCAACGAGATTTTGGATTTATCCTCCATCGAATCCGGAAAAACCCAGCTGTTCTTTGAGTCGGTAAATATCGAAACCTTGATAAAGGAGATCGAAGGTGTGTCAATGCCATTGATTACTAAGAATGAGAACTCGTTCTTCAGTGAATATCCGAAAGATATTGGAGACATGTTTGTTGACCAAACCAAACTGCGTCAATGCGTTTTGAATATAGTCGACAATGCCGCAAGATTCACGGAATTCGGAAAAATTACTTTGCGCGTATCTACAGTCATCAGAGAAGATGAGGAATTTATTGATTTTTCGGTCACCGACACCGGATGCGGAATTGCTCAAGACAGGATCGACACGATATTCGAAAGTTTCGGCGAGACTGACAACAAAAACTCCGGAACAGGTTTGGGATTGTCCATTACTAAAAAATATGTCGAAAGTATGGGCGGAACCATTTCGGTCGAAAGTGAACTTGGAGTCGGTTCTAAATTTACAATCAGATTACCTAGAATCTGCAAAGTGAAATCAAGTGAGTTCGTGGAAGTAAAGAACAGCAGAAACGAGGAAAACGAAGATTTATTCGACGATCAAGTGGAAGAAATAACCTTTGCACAGAATGAAGAAAATATACCTCAAAAAGAAGAGTACTCCAGCCTCACGGTTGAGGAGTAATCTTTTCTGAAAATAACCCTCTCGCCCGGCGCAATGCCGGGCTTTTTTTATCTCATACAACCCACTTTGCAACTCATCTGCTTTAACGCACAATACTGCCAAGTAGTCCGCTGTCGAACATTGTACGGACTGTTTCATATCCTCCGATAAATTTTCCTCCAGCGTACAGATAAGGTGCAGAAATCGGTTCGTGCATTGCCCGCATAAACAGTGACAATTGCGGCCTTATAAGTAAGTCTACCGTCGAAAATTCCAAATTGCATCGCTTCAACATATAACATAACCCTGAAGATAACCCACATACTGGAAATTTTCTATTCCCCTTAATGAATAAAACAATGTGACTTTGAGCAACCAGTTGGTCCAATTCTGATTGAATTAATTCATAATCGTCCGGACCGACAAAAGAACTACAACCAATAATACACATAAAAATTTCCACACAAACACACAATCTACGAGTGTATATTATTATCTAAAATATCTCATAGTTCAACACTATGTTAAATAAAAGACCAAATAAAATTTCCAAAAACAAGGATAACCTATAGTTGTATTACAGCCTTAGTAGTGAAGAATTTTATATGGTATTCCAAGTTGTGAATCCGAAGATAATCAATTCCGAAATTTTGCATAATGTCAGAGACTGCCAGAGTTTCGATATCTCGATCTATTGCCTTTTGATTCGAAATCAGAGAAAAAAATGACTTGCGCGAATGTCCGATCAAAATTTCGCAGCCTAGGGACTTTATTTTCTCAACATTTTTCAAAATTGTAAGATTTTCGAATTTTGTCTTGCCGAAACCAATACCGGGATCGACAATAATGTGTTTCAGGCCGCATTTTTTCAGATGATCGACTTGGTTTTGCAGGTGACTAAAATTCATTCCGTCCAACATTGTAACAATCTTTATGCCGTTGTCAGAGAGTCTCTTCAGAGTTCTATCCGAAAGATTGAATTTTATGTCGTTAACGATCTTGATATTGGAATGATCAATGCAGAAATTCACCACCTCGTCGAAATATGTGTCGATTGCAAGAGGAATTTCGCGCGAAACATTAGCCAAGATAGGCTCAAGTCTGCGGATTTCTTCCTGCGCGGAAATTTCAATATATCCGGGACGAGTTGATTGAGCGCCGAGCTCCACGTAGGCCGCGCCATTGCGGTATGATTTTTCGATTTCCTTAATAGCATCTGCGGGGTTGAAAAATTTTCCGCCGTCCGAGAAAGAATCGGGTGTAATATTCGTAATCTTGATGATTTTCGGATCCAGCACGAAATAATTCATCGCGTGATAGTCATTTACTGTCGAGTCGTTTGTCGGATACCCCAGCATCTCCAGCAGATATTTCCAGAAATCGCGGTTTTCGATTTGAGTATGAGGAATTGTCAGCTCGTCCGTAACCAAATTTTGATCGTGATACATGACAATATCGATGTCAATAATTCGCGGAGACCAACGGCTCGCCCGCATGTCACGCCCCAGCTTTTCCTCTGTTCGTTTTATGAATCTCAGCAATTCATGCGGAGATAAATCCGTATCGCCCGCCAGCATCATGTTCAGGTAGGGAATATTCCAGCTTTCGGGAGAACCCGGCAGCAGCAATGCTTCCGTCTCAATGACGTGCGAAATTTTTTCCATGCGAAACACCTGTTTCAGTTCAGCGATCGCGTGACGCAGATGCTCAAAACGATTTCCAAGATTCGATCCTAAAGCTAAATAAATCATGATTTCCCTTATCTTCGATGGTGCATTCGAGAAGATTCGAACTTCCGGCCTTCTCCTCCGGAGGGAGACGCTCTATCCAGCTGAGCTACGAATGCATGTTGCGATAGTATCAACATTCAGTGGCGAAATCAAATTGTTCTCCTAAAAACGTAGCGTGCTTTCTGTAGAATTGATAAAATTTTATCAGGATTTTTGTTTTTATAGTTAATATAATTTGATAATTTTTCAAAAAAAAACTTGACAAAGTTTTTTTGGATGATAGTATGACCGCGTGTCTATATGGTGAAATTTCGTATGGAGTACGTGATAACGTCAATAGCGGTTTTGAGTAGGTTTTTTTGAGTCTGGCTAAGAATTTGGCAGATTTTTGGAGAAGGCCCGTAATGACACAGGAAAAGCCATTCGTAATATAACGAGAGCGCTAGGGTCAGTTTGAAACCAAACAAGGATTGAGTAGCCTATTAGAAGATTTAAAGCGAAAGGTGTTTAAAATGAATATTGATAGAGTAGCATTGGCTTGTGGGGTGAGAAGTCTTTTTGTATTAATGCTGATTATGGGATCAGAGGGAATCGTATCGGCAGCGAGAGTAGCAGAGGAAACAGTGGAAATAAAGGCGAATGTTCCGGCACACTTAGCTCTTGAAATCTTGCAAGGGGAAAGTATTGATCTGTTTGATCAGAATGGAGACACACACGGCAGTGAGGATGTACGAACCGTAAAATTTAAGGTAAAGGGTCGTTTTAATAGTGCAAAGTTAAGTTTTTCAGGCAGCGGAGGTCTAGGTTACGATGATGGGGGATTTTGGAAACTTTCTCGTCATAGAGATCCGCAAGGAGATCCGCAAGGAGATCCGCAAGTTGAAAGTAAAATTGAGATAGATATGTCATTGCGAGGTGAGGGTATAAATGAAAACGTCCAAGATCAACGTATAAATGAAAACGTCCGAGATCAACCGATTTTCATAAATAAGTCTTGGATAGATAAAGAGTTATCTTTAGTTGTAACGCCGAGGGAAGATACCTTAGCTAATCCTGACTTAGAAATAGGTAATTATGAGGGAAAGTTGACTATAAAAGTGGAAATACCTGATTAAAGTTATTTTACAAAACGTTTTGGGGAGTCATGGTATGAAAAAAATCGCCTTCTTGTGTGTTGCTGTATTTAGTGCGAATGTATTCGGAATGGATGCAAGATTTAATGCGAATATATTCGAAATGGATGCAAATCCGAGTATGGGAAAAATAGATTTTGCAAACTCCCCTGTTAATCAAAAAGATGCACAATTAGAAGAAAATAGCACTCAAGTGGAAGTAATTGATCTGCAAGGAATAGACGGGATTTCACAAAACGGACAAGAAATCGCATCTTTAGAAGGCATGAAAGGCTTGGTAAAATTTCTGCTGATACGTATTGGAGAATTGCGAGAACAACTAGATGGTCTTAGATCGGAAAACGAATTTATCTCCAAATGTCTGAATGAAATGCACGGAATATACAATGCTGAAGGAAAGAATATAGAATTTGTAAAGAATCAAGGGGGAGAGCCGGAGAGCAGTAAAGTTGATAGGGAAGCTTATACAAAAACACTGGAATTGCTTGTCGTTAGTTTGGCAGAAGAAAATTCACTGTTAGAACATCAGGTGGATGTTTTATCCAATCAAGTGCAGCAAGAAGAAGAATTACGCATTGTTGCCCAAGAGTCTGAGAACGTAGCAAGAAGAACATTGAACGTAGTAAGAAGAACATTCGACGCGTTGAGTAAAGCATCACAAGATCAAGGTAATGAAAAATATAAATTATTGGTCCATAAGTTACTGGGATTTCAGAAATCGTTGTATTTTTTTATGATGAACATGGTCAGGAACGTTAATGAACTAGAACAGAAGAATAAAAAGCTAATCGACCTAACAAAAGAATTAATTGCAGAAATAGAAGTGATATCAGAACAAAATTTATCAAATAATACACTGGAGAATAAAGGGCTAAAAGAATTAATTGCAGGAATAGGAACGATATTAGAACAAAATTTATCAAATAATACAACGAAGAATGAAGGGATAATCAGCCTAACAAATAAATTAATTGCAGGAGCAGAAGTGGGATTAGAACAAGATGAAACATTGTATATGTCGGATGGTTCAACTGACCAGAGTGACTCAGATTCAGAAAATTCGACTGAAATCCAAAACAAAGATATTTTTGAGCAAGGTGAAGTTATAAAGTCTGAAAAAGATTCGTCTAATGAAAATGATTGGGGGCTGTTTTTCAAAGAGACGAATAACGGTGAAGACTGTCTGCGATTAAAGGGGGATTCTTTTTTG
>CACWKL010000046.1 GCA_902761495.1 uncultured Pseudomonadota bacterium | reverse complement strand
TTTGATTGCGGCAGGGTACCTCACGGCGCGGGCGAAATGCTCAAAAACACAGGTGAAGTCTTGATCGGAAAGTTCGAAAAAGGCGAATACAAAGGCGGCCAGGCTCAATAAACAAAAAGCCAGGACCCACTCGCATTGCACAATCACATTACTGACTCCCAGCAAAACCCAGGTACCCTCATAACTGAATCTAATTCCGCAAACCGCAGCCTTTTAAAACGGCAATTTCATTCCCATAGGGAAGATCTTGCTCATACCTGAAGAAATTTGCTCTTCGACTTTCTTTTTGGCGTCATTGTATGCCGCGATGAACAGATCGCAAACCATGGTTGCATTCTCAGGAGTCATCAATTTAGAGTCGATGGTCAAGCTTTGGATTTCATATTTTCCGTTCATTTTTATCGAAACCATGCCGCCGCCAGAATTTCCTTCGACAGACATTTCCTCTACCTTTTTCTGCGCATCCATCAGCTGCTTCTGCATTTTCATTAAATCTGAAAAGTTGTTCATTTTTTTCCTCGTTATTTCAGTTTTGCATTCGGAAACGACTTCATTGCCTCCGCTAGTAATGATGTCGATTCGCTCATCTGAGAACTTATATCATGATCTTCCGATGCCGCAAAAGAGTCGGTCTTTAATTTTTTCAAAAATTCATTCAGATCCGGAAGATGCGATGCGTAGATAACTCGGATGATCAGCATCTCGAGCGCGATTTCCTGGCGATCGCAGATTTTTAACTCATCCGCGCCCTTCACAAGCATTTGCCAAATTCTGGACAGTGACGATAAACTTGTGTTTTTCGCAATTTTTCGCAGTTCATTCTCGGATTCCTCAGGTAAAGTTTTGTCGGTAATTTTCAGGTTCGTCTTCGCACAGGTCACAAAGTAAACGAAATCCATCAGACGAGTCAGAACGGTCTTCGCCGCGACCTCGTTGGAAATTATTTCGCGATATTTTTCCACGGAATCCTTTAAATTCGAGGACATGATCAGACTGAACAGCTCGAGTAAATCGCTGTCGTCCGAGACACAAAGTATTTCGCGAACCTGCTCTGCGGTTAGAGAATTGTTGTCGGCGACATTCAGAATCTGGTCCAAAATCGAGAGACTGTCGCGAATAGATCCGTTCGCGAACCTCGCAACAAGAGAGAGAGCCTCTGCTCCGACCGAAATATTTTCCCGATTACATACGGTGGATAAATACTGCGAGATCAAAACGCTGTCGACATTTTTCAAATCGAATCTCAAAACTCGTGAAAGAATCGTTTCCGGAATTTTAAAAATTTCGGTTGTTGCCATCAGGAATTTTACGTGCTCAGGAGGTTCTTCCAGCGTCTTCAACAACGCATTAAACGCGCTCTTGGACAGCATGTGGACCTCATCGATTATGAAAATTTTATACTTCCCCGTTGTTGGTTTGTAGCGGCAGGATTCGATGATTTCTCTTACATCGTCCACACCGGTGTTACTGGCTGCGTCAATTTCTATGACATCGATTTGGCTGTCCTTGGAAAAATTCAAGCAGGATTCGCACTTTCCGCAGGGCTCATATTCATTTTGCTGTCGATTTTCACATCTCAAAGTCTTTGCGAGAATTCTTGCGAGAGTGGTTTTCCCAACCCCGCGAGTTCCTGTGAACAAAATGGAATGCCCGACGCGATCTTTCAGAATTGCTTTTGTTAAAATTTTGACGGCAACGTCTTGACCTACCACATCCGCAAACTTCTGAGGTCTGTATTTATTGGCTAAAGGAGTGTACATAACTTATCCATACTAAAAACGAACTTCACAAAACAAGATGCCGTCCGACGAAGAGCAGTCGACCCACACGGTGTTCACTACGGCTGCTTCCTTCCGGACCTGACCGGGTTTGCGATCCTCTATGTCCAACCACTCTATTTCTCGAATATATCAAAACATCAAACTTTATAACAGTAAAACAGTAGTAAAAAATAAAAAAAATTGCCTACCAAAGATGCTTATTTTGTGATAGAAAGTCACTGTAATTAACTTACGGAACTTCAAATGGCTAATAAAGATGAAATGTTAAGGGAAGTGGAGAAGACTTCTGCTATCCCGAGGGTGCCTCGTACCATATGGATAGTCGGAATAGTCAGTTTTTTCTCAAATATCGCTTCGGTAGTGATTACGGCTTTTTCGCCACAATTTATCATTAACATTTTGGGAGGAACTCCTGCCGCAATGGGTTACATTCGTGGTTTGTCGGAGGCCCTGTCTTATCTGGTAAAAATGGTTTCGGGAGTCATCAGTGATTGGCTCGGAAAGAGAAAAGTTCTTATGCTGTTCGGATATCTTTGCGCGGCATTCGCGAAGCCGATGTTCGCAGTTTGCAGTGGGTTGGGACTTTACACCGCCGCTCAGGTTTTGGAAAGAGTCACGAACGGATTGAGAGACACTCCGCGCGATGCGTTGATAGCCGATTGCTCCCCGAAGGAATTGAAGGGAGCGAGTTACGGAATTCGTCAAAGCTTCGCATTCTTGGGATCAATGGTCGGATCTGTTTTTGCGTTTTGGGCTTTATCTCATTTTGGAACTTCCGATTTTGTCTTGAGAATGGTCTACGTGGGCGCAGCTGTTCCTATTTTCATCGCGGTCGCATTGATATATTTCGGAATCAAAGAACCGAAAATCCAAAGTTTGAAGTCTCGTAAAGGATTTCCCATAAAACGCGCCGACGTTAAACAGTTGGGCTCACACTTCTGGTACTACATGTTCGTCGTTTTTATTTTTATGTGTTCAAGATACAGCGAATCATTTTTAGTTTACAGAGCTCAGGATTTAGGATTAGACGTAAAATATGCCCCGTTAGTTTTAGCGATAATGTATTTATTCAACTCGCCGACCTCTCGGATTGTCGGGAATTGGTCTGATAAACACGACAGAAAGCTATTTTTGGCATTCGGATTCTGCATGATGTTGGCATCCTGTATTATTTTGGCGTTGGCAAGCAGCTACTGGATGGTTCTTGCCGGAGCGGCGGTCTACGGAATTCATTACGGCGCGACTCAGGGAACTTTCTACGCAATGGTTTCCGATTACTCACCTCCTCAAATTAAAGGAACTTCCATCGGAATTTTTAACCTTGTCTGCTGTTTGGGAATGTGTATCTCGAACGTACTCACGGGTGAATTTTGGACGCGTTTCGGATCTGAATGGACCTTCATCGTAATTTCGGCTATCTCATTCATAGCGGCGATCGCAATGATGTTCGTCAAGAAGCCGAATAAGAAGATGAAAATACTTCCGGGTACGCAAGAGGAGGCGCCGAAAAAGGCGTAGAAATCATGAAAGAAGAAACAAGAAAAGTTTGCGAATTGATCGAAAAATCTCTGTCCTTACTGCGGAGGTTTCTTTGACCCGGATAAACTAAAATCCATGCTTGAACAACTGAATGAACAGAGTGCGTCCAACGATTTGTGGGAAGATCAGGAACGGGCGAAAAACATTCTGAGACAGAAGTCAGATGTGGAGTCTGAATTGTCGCGATTCGGGCAGGCTGAGTCCAAATTTTCCGACCTAAAGGAGATGCTGGAGCTCGCGGAATCCGAAAACGAGGTGGAATTGATCGCGGAAACAGAACAGCAGCTGCAAGATTTGGCATCCTACATGCAAGTTTATCAGTTGGAGTGTTTTTTTTCGGGGGAGGCGGACCAAAACAGCTGCTACCTCGAAGTCCACGCGGGTGCAGGCGGAACCGAAGCTCAAGACTGGGCGCAAATGCTGCTGCGCATGTATTTCCGCTGGGCAGAATCTCACAAATACGGAATCGAAATCCTCGAAGAGAGCGAAGGTGAAGAGGCCGGCATCAAATCCGCAACGCTGAAAATCACGGGAGCAAAAGCTTACGGCTGGCTCAAGAGTGAGTCCGGCATTCATCGGCTGGTGAGAATTTCCCCGTTCGATTCCAACGCGCGGCGCCACACAAGCTTTGCATCCATTTGGGTTTACCCCGTTGTGGACGACGCGATCAAGGTTGAAATCAATGAAAGCGATTTGCGAATAGATACCTACAGAGCCTCGGGCGCAGGAGGTCAGCACGTGAACAAAACCGACAGCGCCGTGCGAATTACTCACATTTCGACGGGAATCGTTGTACAGTGTCAGACGGACAGATCCCAGCACCGCAACCGCGCGATCGCCTATGACATGCTGAAGTCACGGCTGTACGAGCTGGAGCTCCGCAAGCGCGAGGAAGATAAAAACCAGGACGTCAAAAACGAGATCGGCTGGGGCCACCAAATCCGCTCCTACGTTATGCAACCTTATCAAATGGTGAAGGACCTGCGCACGAACTTCGAAAAAGGTAACGTTTCCGCAATCCTGGACGGGGAAATCGACGACTTCCTGCGAGCTTCCATCAGCGCAAAAGTGATGCAGAGGGATGAGAGAAAGTAATTGTTTAGACTCCGTTTCCTTTTGTCTTTAAAAAGAGGAATCCCATAACAAATATGAGAACCAACAAAAATCCCGCTATACCTTGCAATAATGGGGCAAATCGTGCGGATAGTTTGTTTTTTTCTTCTTTTGTTCCTGTGAAATATATGACGGCGGCTTCTGTTAATGGACAATAAATTAAGACGTACAAAATAGTTGTTCGGCAGAAATAGCTTATAGCCAATATCGGAATCAATCCAATCCATCGAGTTTGTGTACATTTTGGATTCTTTGCACTCGCTTCGTAAAGCCAAAGTTTTTCGGAGTACGGAAATTTCAGAAGAATGTATAACTCAAAAATCGTGACGACTCCCATCATGAAAAAAGGGCAAATCGATGAATCCGTGCTTATTAACTTTTTTCCGAATATTTCAAACATGAAACACGCCCAGAAATACCAAAATCCTAATCGATTCATGAATTTTCTCCACAAGTTTTCGGGAATAATATCAAATAACGATTAAGTTATAGTTAACGAATATTGCAAATTTCGAAAAGGGAAACGTTTTAACAATCTTTGACGGCGAGATCGACGACTTCCTGCGGGCATCCGTCAGCGCGTTTTGTTTACTCTTCCATTTTTTAGAACACTTTATCGGTGTATTTTCGATCAAATCTTCCCATTTTCCCCAGATGATATTTTCGGAGTGACTTTGCATATCTTTTTTTACTTGAATTCCTAATTTTTCACGCGCAGACATCTCCTCCGCAGCACAGTTTCCGAAAATCGAGAAAAGAACAAAAAAGAAAAAACACTTTTCAAAAGCCTGAAAAATAGAAAATGCTTTGCACTTTCAAGCAAAACCGTCGTTCTGATTTTTGTTTCGTTTTCCATAAAAACTCCATGAATCATGAGCATTCTGCCAATAGAAAGTTAATGAATTGTTAATTTTTACCCTACTTGCGCTTGAAGATGAGAGAACCCGCCATTCTTTGGTGAATTATCAAATCCGCATGTAGAGTCCAATCGCAAAATCAAACGACTTTATCGAACAATCTCACCAGCTCCAACCTGTCTTGATTTTGCGTCTTTGCGGTCCAGATTAAACACAAAACAGCCTTTATGAAACTCCACTGTTTCAGGCGCAGAGGGTCCGCATTTGCGATCTGCGAAAATGTGCGAACGCGCTCTTCCGCCAGCGAAACCGCATCGGTTTGTTTCCAAATTTTATCTATCGGATTTATCATGAAAGAGGCGAATTCATAAGTCGGATCCCCAACAACACCGAACGGATCGATCACTTTCCAAAGATTTTCCGTCCCGTCGTATATGATATTATCGTGGTGCAAATCGCCGTGCATAGCCATTTTTTCGCGAGCAGTTTTTTGCAAAAATTCGGCGAACGTTTTGGCTTTATTCAGATAATCTTCGTTAATATTTGAAGAATGGTGCAAATCTTTCAAAATAGTATCAAGAGGAACGAATTCACTGAAATTGTTCTGTTTTTTCGAAGCTGAACGAAGATTTTTGATAACATCGGCCGCAATTTTCACGGATTTTTGTTCATCACGCGGGAAAAAATCCATCAACGAATTTCCCGGGAGGCATTTTTTCAGCAACAACGCGCCGTCGCAGAAATCGATCAAATCGACCGCACCATGATTTTTGAAGAAAGTCAGAACAGCCGCTTCTCTCCGCAAAAGGTCGTGTTCGATGCTGATTTTCAGCACAACCTTCTCAGCTTCACGCGAAGCAGAAGCGACATAATTGAAAGTGAGATTCGGGAAAACCTCGAGATTCGTCAAATTCCACTTTGCCGCCAAGTTTCGAACTTTGTCGCCGAGACATTCCAGCCACTCGCGTCCTATCTCTCCGTAATTGTCTATGATGTTGGTTTTGAACTTCTGATACATAATTTCCCCGCAAAACGCAGACCATTGTAACATTTTTCGCGCAAATGAAGAAAATGACTCGTTCCCGCTCTGTTGATTGATTCGTTTCATCGACTTAAAATGGTCAGTGTGGAATATAGAGGGAAATGTGCGTAAATTTTTGTATCTGGTAGCGTTGCTGTTGATCGTCGGATGCTCTGGCAACGGGCCGGTAGAGACTTTTGTTACCGATGACGACAAGGTTTTGCGGCAAATCTTGGAGGAAGCCGACAAGGACACTTTGGTGATATTTGACTGCGACAAGGTTTTAATAGTTCCAACGGATATGCTGTTTTCTCCGGCAAATAAATCCAATTACAAAAAAGCGATACAATATCTGAACAAAAAGGTGGGATTTTCCAAGGCGGACGACATTCTCCTCGATCTCAGAAAGCGGTACAAATTCAGGCTGGTAAATGACGAATTGCCGAACATCATAAAAAATATGCAGGAGCAAGGAGTGACCGTTTTGGTGCTGACATCTCACTGGGCCGGTGAATTTCATGGCATAAAAGCTGTCGAAAATCTGAGAAAAAATGAGCTGGCTCCGTTCGATTTTGATTTCAAAAAATCGTGGAACAGAATCGACAAAATGACTTTTTACGAACTTCCCGCAAAGTTGCCGAAATATAACGTGATAAGGTATCCTGTCTTTGAAAACGGAATAATTTTCGCCTGCGATCTGGATAAAGGAACAGTGCTGCAGAAATTTTTAGAGCGCATTCCACAAAAGTTCAGCAAGATAATTTTTGTGGACGATAAGATGAAGAACGTACGCTCGATCGAGAGATTTTGCGAAACAAACAATATTTCGGGAAAGTGTGTGCAATACAAAAAAGCTAAACTTTTCAAAAAAAATGAAGCAAAATCTCGGGACTTAGAAAGGGAATTGGATAAAATCATAAATTCTCATGGTTTTCAGTTGTAATTTTCACGGTGAACAGATAGGTCTCATAAATTTATTCCGGCATAACCAGCAGATTTTATTGATAGGAAAACGCGCGATGAAAAACGTTAGGCGAGAGTCTGTGAGATTGAATGGCTTGCTCGTCCATATATACTGTTACATTGAGAGATTCATAACGTCAATTCCCTGGAAAAATCACTTCTGATTTGCGATTCCGTATATTCCTGACTTCGGAAGCGCCCGTTTCCCCTCCGTCGAGTGTCCACGTTCACCAAAAAGTGAGACAAAAGAGACGAAGTGAACTAGAGAGAGAAAATAAAAGAAATAGCAGAACAGAGCAAGAGAAAAAGAGTAGTCTCCGAATGAAACAAAATATGGAGACTACAATGAGGATTATAACTTTACCGAGGAATTTTTACAAAGTACACAGGTACGCCGAAAGGCACAAGATATTTCACGAATTTCGAGAGAAATAT
>CACWKL010000045.1 GCA_902761495.1 uncultured Pseudomonadota bacterium | reverse complement strand
CGTGCGGGCGCAACCGTGTAATACCTGTCCCATAATTCCTCCTTTTCTTTCGATTCTAACTTGTATTCTCCATCCCTACAATGTGGGACGAAACACTTAGACAGTGTCGTCACAAAAGTTATGATATACTGAGAAAAGTTGTGATAGGAAAAAAATGGAAGACGAAAGCGTACACAGGCGCGACATATCTGATGAATTTTGGAGCAAGTTGGAACCAATGTTGCCGGGAAGAAAAGGCAGCTGGGGAGGACAAGCCAAGGACAACCGTAGGTTTATAAACGCAGTGTTTTGGATTCTGAGAACAGGAGCGCCCTGGAGAGATCTGAAGGTATCTGGGAAAAGCTAATGGAACAACTTATAGGCGAACACGAGCTGGAATGGATAATGATCGACGCAAGCTATGTCAAGGCTCATGTGCACGCTTGCGGAGCGAAAGGCGGAAACCAAGGAATCGTGCGCACAAAAGGGGGCTCAACACCAAAATACATTTGGCCGTGGATGCGCGCGGTGTGCCGGTCCGATGTGTTGTTACAGACGGTGTCACTGCTGACTGCGCAAAAGCTGGCGAACTTATCGAAAACATCGGAGCACAAGGACTAATCGCAGATCGAGTTTATGACAGTGATAAAATTGTGCAAAGTGCTGAAAATTTAGGCATGGAAGTCGTCATTCCTCCTCGCAAAAATCGAAAAGTTCAGAGAAAATACGACCAAAATACCTACAAAATCAGAAGGTTAGTCGAAAACGCTTTTCTACATCTGAAACGCTGGCGCGGAATCGCAACCAGATATTGCAAAAATTTGTCTTCATTTCTTGCTGCTGTTCAGATCAGATGCTTGGCTGTTTGGGGAAATATCTCGTGACGACAGAGTCTAGGAAAGGGATTTTTTGATGAGGAAACAGAAAAAGCATTTTCGGAAAATGCGAGTGTAAAGAAGTTCGCACAAAGACTCGACAAATACGAGAAATGGGACGAGAATGAATTAAACCTTATTTTTATCTAAATTTCTGAAAAAACCACTGGCTTGTGCCGAGTTTTTTTGGTATATATGTGCTTAGTGTTCCTCGGTAGCTCAGTTGGTAGAGCAAGTGGCTGTTAACCACTGGGTCGGCGGTTCGAGCCCGTCCCGAGGAGCCATTTTTTGAGTTAGTCTCTTCTGAAAATTTGGTTTCATGATTAAAGAGAAAAATAGTTTTCAAGCTTATTCATGGCTTCCTTGAAATTGGATTTAATCCATGCGACATGTGAAGGCATTACCTTAGACAGAGCAAAATCTCTTTTGGCACAAGAGTAAAACTCGGTGTATTTTAAATATTTCCAATATTCGTCCGCTAGCGGATGAGGAATCCATCCCCAATGCCATGGTTTGTTTCCCGTGAAGTGAATTATTCCTGGATTTTTTCTCGCAACTATGGCGTCCTGATCGCTGTAAATATGTTTCATGTCGATAGTAGGTCTATACATAATGTTGTTTACATTCCACTTGAGCGGAATTTCTTTATATTGATCATTAAATAATCCGTTCAAAATGTCTTGGTCATGGCAGAGTATTCGTTCCCTATTACTTTCCAAATATCTTGTAACTTTCTTTATCAGACCGATTTGCCGAAATCTATCTAAATTTAAAAGAAGAACCCCCGCGTTAAAATATCGTCTGGTCAAACCAAGTCGCGTTCTGGAATTAATTCCATTTGCATCTTCAACCGCACCCAGTACTGAATCAGATAGGTCAATATCCCATAATTCTTTCAGATCTTGTTCAATGATTATATCTCCATCTAAGTATAACACTTTCGTAATATTTCGAGGCAAAATCTCCGGAATACGCAATCTGTAATAAGTTGCCACAGTTGTATGTATATGAGAATTCGGAAACATCGACCAATCGTATTTGGTCATATCATAAAATTTGATTTCAAAATCTCTAACTTTTTTTATTCGCACCAATTTCTCTTTTTTAGATTCTGATATTCCTCCATCCAAAATATGAAACCTAAAGTTAGATGTTGCATCGCAATTGAGCAAAACCGAAGCCATCGCAGCAGCACTATGTTGCGCATAAGTGTCGTCAAATGCCATAACTATATCTATTGTTCTTTCGATAGGCACATTTTTGGGCGCGGTCAGATATATTTGCTGTCCTAACTTCACTCCGAAACCAGCATGATAAATCAGAATTCGAAATAATAAAATAAGAAAAATACAAACTGAAAAAGCCAGAGAAATTTCGAGTTTTAGATGGGGGGTTCGTAAATTTTTTTTAAGAGAAGATAATTTTTTTGAAAAATATCTAGTCACTCGCTTTTCCACAGAAACTTACACTGGGACATGATCTCAACTATTAATTAAGAAAAGGTAAACTCAATTCTAATTTTTTCGCAGCTCTTCCTGAAAATTTAGATTCAGTAGAAAGGTGGCATTTTAGTTCATCTATAAGCTGATTAAAATAGGATCTAACCCATGCGATGTATACTGGCATTACCTTGGACAGAGCAAAATCTCTTTTGGCACAAGAGTAAAACTCGGTGTATTTTAAATATTTCCAATATTCGTCCGCTAGCGGATGAGGAATCCATCCCCAATACCATGGTTTATTTTCCGTAAAATGAATAATTCCTGGATTTTTCCTTGCAATTAAAGCATCATCATCCGTATATGTGTGTTTTAAATGACGATCAGGCACATACATGGAATGACCTGCATTCCACTTGAGTGGAATTTCTTTGTATTGATCACTAAACATTCCGTTTAAAATGTCTTGATCATGATAAGATATTTGTTTTCTATTGTTTTCTATGTACTTTACGATTTTTTTCGTCGAATTAGCTTGTCTGAATTTATCTAAATTCAATAATAAAACACCTGAATTAAAGTATTTTTTAGACACACCAAGCCTCATTCCTAAATTAATACCATTTGCGTCTTCAACCGCTCCTAATGCCGAGTCCGACAGATCGATATTCCACAATTCTTTGAGGTCTTGTTCAACTATTATATCTCCATCTAAGTATAACACTTTCGTAATATTTCGAGGCAAAATCTCCGGAATACGCAATCTGTAATAAGCCGTCTCACTTGTATGTATGTGATTATCTGGAAATATCGACCAGTCGTACTTAGTCATGTCATAGAATGTGATTTCAAAATCCCTGAGTTTTTTTAATTTCAACAATTTTTCTTTTTTATCTGAAGATATTTCTCCGTCCAAAATATGAAATCTAAATCGGGAAGAAGCGTCGCAATTGAGCAAAATCGAAGCCATCGCAGCGGCACTATGTTGTGCGTAAGTATCGTCAAATGCCATAACTATATCTATAGTTCTTTCGATAGGCACATCTTTGGGCGCGGTCAGATATATTTGCTGTCCTAATTTTGCGCCAAAACCCGCATGGTAAATCAAAATCCGAAACAACAAAAACAGAAATATACAGAAGAAAATCGCAAGAGAAATTTTAAGTTTTCGACGTGTTGTTCGCAAACTGTTCTTAAAAAAAGATGATTTCAAAACAGAGAATTTTTTCGAAAAATACCCAATCACGCGCTCTACCACAAAAACTCATACAAAAATATGATCCCAACTATTGGTTAAAAAACTGTTAACACAATACGGATTTAAATTTTCCTACAAATTGGTATATAAGGAATTGTTAACACGCACGGAAATAACGAGAAATGGGTATAAACAACATAAACATATATCCGAAAGCAAAGCACAATCTGTCCATGATCAATACCGCCGATCGTCCCTATCTGAATTGGCTGACAAGTGGAGTAAAAAAAGCAAAAGGAAGAGTCAACAGCCTAAAGTATAGATCAATGCAAGTCGGAGATACTATTTTATTCTGCGATAAAAAAAACCGGTTATTATATATTCGGAAAAATAAAGTTTAAGCATGAATACAATTCCTTTGAAAAGATGCTGACGACAGAAGGCGTAAGTAATATGCTGCCCTTTCTGGAAGATCACGAATTGGCCGAAGGCGTCGATGTTTACAACGCCTTTCCAAGGGCATCAAGGGTCCATGAATTTGGATGTGTGGCAATCGGTATTACCGTTCTCAAATTTAATTTAAGACCAATAACCTCGATACCCTAAAATTTTACGAATCCAATTTAAAATAACCCTTCATCTTATCAAAAAAATACATAATCAAAAATTATAAATGAAATTTGACTGAGAGTATTTACTCAAGCTTAACTATCCCTCTCCTGAAAATCATACAACTTCCTGATATTCCTTTTTTTATCACAATTAAACTTTTGTTAACAATTTATTGCTAAAGTATAAAGCACAGATATAAAAAGGAAAATATTATGACAAAATATATTTTAACATTACTTCTAATATTTGACATATCATATTCCATGAATAGGTCAATTTCTGGACAACTCGAACCTGATCGAAACTTAATGTTTTCTCAGGATATCAGAACCAAATCTAAAGTCGTATCTGTTCAAGCATATAATACCGAAACATTGCAGTACTATGCGACTAACGCAAAACTGGCGAGAATAGTTTCATTCGATGGAGGAGGAGTAAGAGGAATAGGCGCCGCTTCGTGGTGTGCAAATTTTGAACATATAACAGGAAAACCAATGGCTGACTTATTTAATTTCTTTGCTGGGACATCAACAGGAGGAATTATTGCGACAGCTTTAACTATGGAGAATCCGAAATTTTTTAAGCCCCCCCTGTCTAGTGCTGAATATATTGACGAAAATGCTAATTTTTTTAAGCCATCTCCGTCTGATGCGTTTGCAGGAACTTCTACAGGAGGCACTGCCTCTACGACTTCAATTACAAAAAATCTAACCCTTTCGAAACGATCTTCAGGCAACGCCGAAGTAAACGCGAATAAATCTACTCGTTCCTTATACAGCGCTGATGACATCGTAGATTTGTATATTAATGAATGTAAAAATATTTTCAAACCGAGATCGTTGCTTGGATATTTATTTGTATCGAAATATAAAACAGACTCAGCATATGCAACTTTTGATAAATATTTTTCAAATACAAAACTCTCTCAAATCCGCTCTGATTGCGATCTTTTGATTACATATTACAATTTAACAAACAATCATCCTGCTTTATTCAGAAGCCATAAGGCGAAAAATCCTATATTTTCGCGAAATGAAGATTTCTATCTGAAAGATATTATTGCTTCAACAACTGCTGCACCTACTTATTTTAAGGAATTCAAGTTATATTCGGCACACAGTAAAGGTCACCCAGAAATACATAGCAATAACTTTATATCAGCCATCGACGGTGGAGTGGCGGCAAATGACCCATCTATATGTGCTCTAGCGGAAGCGACTTCTCTATACCGCAACGCTGATGCTTTTCTGTCAGTTTCTATGGGAACAGGAAACTGTGTTTCCGAGGTTAATCCAAGAGGCTTGATAAGTTGGGCTAAAAATATTTCCAGTATTCTTATGCAAAATACTTATGTTATGTCCAACCAATTGTTGAAAAAATTTGGAGGAAATTCAAATAAACCCGTGTTTTGCTCTCGATTGCAATTTGATGTATCCGAAGCTCATTCTGCGATGGACAATAAATCACCCCAAAATATCTCATATTTGAGACATCAGGCGCAAAATACAAGCTCCGCCATATGGAAGATAGAAAAAATAAGCAATGCACTGGAGATTACAAAAAAACCAGAAAGACACGATTTGATAGGAGATATTCTTTTTTCAGAGTCAAACGTTATGGAAATTTAACACAATGACGGACTGATTCTGTTTTCGAGAAATATAGATCTCCAATCCAAGCATAACACTTCTATTTCCGGGTAAATTATCGTAGAATTGCGGGGAATGAAGTTGTCTCGGAGATACAATGGCTAAAAGCGAAAAAGTTTTCTATTGTTCAGAGTGCGGGGCCAGATATCCCAAGTGGCTCGGGCGATGCGAAGACTGCGGTCAATGGAACACTATCGTTGAGGATGTTCCCAGCAGAGGGAAAACCATCTTCGGAAAGGATCACATCGAATTTCAAGGGCTATCCGCTGAGGGAAAATCTACCCGAAGAATAAAAAGTGAATTGGCGGAATTCGACAGAGTTTTGGGAGGCGGTGCCGTTCCCGGATCTGTCGTGTTAATCGGAGGAGAACCCGGTATTGGAAAATCCACAATTCTCTTGCAAATACTGGCGGCATTTTCCGAAAAACATCGCTGCGTTTATATCTCCGGAGAGGAATCCGCCGAGCAAATTTGCCTCAGAGCTGATCGTTTGGGCCTTTCATCATCAAATGTAAAACTGGCTTGCGAAACTAACGTGGACGTTATCATATCCTCGGTCGAAAGTAACACGGATTTTTTGGTAATTGATTCCATACAAACATTATGCTGCAAAAGTATTGATTCGATTCCCGGTACAGTAAACCAGCTGCGTACTTGCGCATATACATTAATCAATTTCGCAAAAACAACAAATACGACTGTTTTTCTTGTCGGGCATGTGACCAAGGATGGCGTAATCGCCGGACCAAAAATCTTGGAGCATATGGTTGACTGCGTTTTGTACTTTGAAGGAGAAAAGGGAAATTCCTGTCGTGTTTTGAGAACTGTAAAAAACAGATACGGTTCCTGCGATGAGCTCGGAATTTTCGAAATGAGTCAGTCGGGATTGGTAAACATCGAAAATCCTTCATCTTTGTTCTTAACTTCAAGATCGGACAATGTTCCCGGCACCGTGACATTCGCCGGCATGGAAGGTACTCGTCCCATGTTAGTTGAAGTCCAGTCCCTGGTATCAAAAAGCTATCTGACATCACCACGTCGGACAGTAATTGGATGGGACATAAATCGACTATTTATGATATTGGCAGTACTGGAATCCAAAACGAAAATATCTTTTTCGGACAGAGATGTTTACCTTAGCATTGTCGGAGGATTGAAAATTTCCGAGCCTGCATGCGATCTCGCTGTCGCATTAAGTTTGATGTCGTCAAGAAAAAATATCATAATCCCCAATAACATTTGCGCCATCGGAGAAATAGGATTAACAGGAGAAATCAGATCCATTCCGAAATGCATGGAGAGAGTGAGGGAATCTTCGAAATTGGGATTTAAACTCATTATTCTTCCGGGGTTATCGAACATAGATGAAAAAGATTTTCCTGCAGTAAAATTCAAAAGAGTGAACACAATAATTGATTTGATCGCTTTTTTAGGAGAGAAGATGAATCATGGCGAATAGTTTTTTCAATTCACTGGACTATTTCTATATATTACTGGTATTAATTTCGTGCTTGATCGGAATTTTCAGGGGATTTGTTAAAGATTTTTTCAGTACTTGCTCCTGGTTGGGAAGTGGTTTCGCTACGGCATTTACATTTTCACATTTTGCCAATTACATGCAGAAAAATGACATAATACACGATCCCACATACGCCAAAATAGTAGCAGGAATTTTTTCCTTCAGTGTAATTTGGATCACTCTGCAAATGGTAGTCAATATTGTATCCCATGCTGTAAAAAGCACGATACTATCCGGTTTAGATAGGGCGTTCGGAGCTCTTTACGGATTTATCCGTGGATTTATGATACTTATTGTCATTTGTGTTTGTGCAATTGTGTTTAATATACTCAATATGGAGCATGAGTTTATTGCAAATTCAAAAATAACCCCAATATTGATTGACTCGACGGACTATCTATTACCCAAAATAATAAATACTCCGAAAGATAGCTCCAAGTCTGTTTCGCCTCCAATAAACAAAAACAAACATTCAAAACCCAGCATTCGCGAAACAAAGCTTCTCTCCAAAAAGCAAATCCGCAAAAACAAAAAAAATTCTCCAAAACAAGCAGAATCTCCTAAAATAGAAAAAAAAGAGGACAAAAGCTCTCTTCTTAACCTGATATCCAGATTTTTCAACAAAGAAAATACTTCAGTAGAGACGTCGAAAATTCAACAATCGCAAGAATTCCCGAAAGCCAAAAACGAAGAAGATAACGTTCAATTGAGTGAAGTAGATTTAATAAAAGCCAGAGCTAAGAGAAAAGCTCAAAAAAAAGCCGAGAGAATCCGAAGAGATCTCATGAAAAGTCTTGACAATAAGCCGTGATAATGGTTTTCTATGTCTGAAGTTCGGAGAGATGGCCGAGAGGCTGAAGGCAACGGTTTGCTAAACCGTCATACGTTTGTAAAGGCGTATCGGGGGTTCGAATCCCCCTCTCTCCGCCAGTCGAATGCGGAAAGGTGGCCGAGTGGTTGAAGGCGCACCCCTGGAAAGGGTGTATGCGGGGAACCGTATCGAGAGTTCGAATCTCTCTCTTTCCGCCAATTTTATATTTCTATTTACAAATCGGTAATTAATTTAAAAACGGTAGCAGGGGAAAACTGAAAATCTCCGAAATTCCTTCTATTCTTCTGATGCTTAAAAACACTAAAACTTCAGATGGTGCGCCCCGTAGGATTCGAACCTACGACCTGCGGCTTAGAAGGCCGACGCTCTATCCAGCTGAGCTAGGGACGCACATTTCGCAGAGATATTAATACTAGATAGATCGGCTGATATCAAGAGGTTTTCCGGAATTTCGCGAAAAAATCTGAGAGTTTCACTTTAGCAATGAGAACAATTCATCGATAGAGCCATTGATACGAAATCGAGCAAATAAGGCCATAGTTTTTCTCAAATTTTCTATGGAT
>CACWKL010000044.1 GCA_902761495.1 uncultured Pseudomonadota bacterium | reverse complement strand
TATGTCTTGCCTATGTGTATCTTTGTCTTCCCTTTTGCTCATACATCAACCACTTTTCCTATTTCAATATAACTCAGTTTTTGTGACGACACAATCTAAAAATTTCATCTCATTTCCTCAAGAACCTTTAGTAAAAAATAATCTAATATCTTTTTTCCATACGGATAACCCCGTGCTCATCCGGTGAGGTCACCTCATTTTTGAATATATATCCCATTTGATAGAATCCAACAGCTGTAGGTGATGAGCCAACTTCTGTTCTCCATGCACGTTTAAAATAACAATCCTATTCCAATGTTTTAATAATCTTTTTTCCTATGCCCTTTTCTTGATATTCGGGAAGAACAAAAATAGAAAGTAAATAACTTTCCGTCATGCTGCCCCAGTACCCGGTAATACTGCCACACCCGACAATTTTCTGACGATTGCACACCACATAGAAATGAGCTTCTTTTTCTCGGCTGAGAAAGAACTCCGGAGAATGTTCTTTGATCGTTTCTTCAATATATTCCGAAGAATAGTCCTTTCGATTGCTGATCCTGAGGGTATATGCAACCAGTTCTGAGATTTCAACCTCATCTCCGATTTGGTATGGGCGAATAAATAGTCCTTCTTCCATATCTTTATCTCCTTTTTGATGTTTTATGCACACCATTCTCTGTATGAATCTCAACAGATTGTTTGGTGATCAATAGTACCGCTGTGATACTATCACAGCATCGACTGATAATTAATCCCTATGGCGTTCCTCACCTCTTGCAGAGTTTGATTGGCAATAATCGCGGCTTTTTTACTGCCTTCGGAAATTATTTCCAGGAGATCTTTTTTCTTCAACGTCGCTCTCTTTTCGCGGATTGGCAGCAGCATTTTTTGCAGAACATCATTCAGCAAGGACTTTAACGCCGTATCACCCAACCCACCTTTGCAGTACTTTGCTTTTAGGTTTTCGATTTCGTCTTTTTCGTCGTAGAAAGCATCGAGGTACGTAAACACGACATTGCCCTCGACCCGTCCCGGATCGGAAATTTTAATGTGATTCGGATCAGTGTACATGGACCAGATTTTTTTCTTTACCGTATCCGCCGAATCACTTAGGAATATCGCATTGTTCAAAGATTTGCTCGCCTTCGCTTTGCCGTCGATTCCCACCAAACGCGACGTCTTGCTCAGCTGCGCTTTGGCTTCTTTCAGGCAATCTGTGTTGTAAGTCCGATTGAACCGACGAACTACCTCGTTGCAAAGCTCGATGAGCGGTAATTGGTCCTCTCCAACAGGAATAATCTCCGCTTTGAACGCCGTAATATCCGCCGCCTGGCTTACCGGATAGCAAAAAAATCCCACGGGAATAGTATCGCCGTATCCCTTTTGCTGGATTTCATTTTTCACCGTCGGATTTCTCTCCAACCGCGAGGTGGTTACGAGATTCATGTAGTACATCACCAGCTCCGGCAACGCGGAAATCTGAGACTGTACAAAAATCGTCGAAACATTCGGATCTATCCCGACGGAAATATAGTCGGCAACGACTTCCAGCAGACTCTCCTGAATCTTGGATGGATTTGCAAAATAATCGGTCAGAGCCTGAACATCCGCAACCATCACGTACTGATCGTATTGATGCTGTAATGCCACTCGATTCTTCAGTGTGCCGATATAATGCCCGAGGTGAAGGCAACCCGTTGGTCTGTCCCCCGTCAGCGCAATCTTCCTATCCATGATAAATCCTCTAAAGTGGTGCCCTTGGCCGGAATCGAACCAGCACATCCTAATGGACAACAGATTTTGAGTCTGTCGCGTCTACCAGTTCCGCCACAAGGGCAACTACGCATTATGAATACATTAAATTCGGATTCGATGCAATAGTTAACAAAAAATAAATATGAAAAATCGCCAATGATACTCAACTAAGCAACTTTAGCTTTTTTACCTTCATTTGTTCTTGGATTTTGCAATTCGAAAAGATACCCGCAAAATTTTATAAAAACCTTGCACTTCAAAACAAAAACTGCGATGCTCAAGAACGAGGGAAAAGTTATTAATAGCTTAGTAAAAATTGTACGAACAATAGATTGGGTGTTAAATGTCTTCTTATCAGTATATTTATGTTATGAAGGGAGTTTCGAAAGTCTATCCCGGAGGAAAGCAGATCCTAAAAGAAACATGGTTATCGTTCTTTCCGGATGCCAAAATCGGAATTATAGGAAAAAACGGAGCAGGTAAATCTACTTTGATGAAAATTATGGCGGGACTGGATACGAACTACAACGGAGAGGCTTGGCTTGCAAAAGGTGCAACCGTAGGATATCTTCCGCAGGAGCCGGAGCTGGATGGGAACAAAAGCGTTTACGAAAACATTATTTCAGGGTTGCAGGATCAGAAAAATCTCTTAGATGAATTCGATAACATTTCTGCGAAATTTGTCGAAGAAATGTCAGACGAAGAAATGAATGATTTAATTGCTCGTCAGGGAGAGTTGCAGGAGCAGATCGATTCGCTCAATCTCTGGGATTTAAATCGTTCAATAGAGGTAGCAATGAATGCATTGCGGTGTCCGCCATCAGAAGAATTAGTGAAAAATCTCTCGGGAGGGGAAAAAAGAAGGGTAGCTCTATGCAAGCTCCTTTTGCAAAAACCCGATTTGCTTTTACTCGACGAGCCGACCAACCATCTGGATGCCGAATCCATCGCTTGGCTGGAAAAACATTTGCAGGATTACAGAGGGGCTGTCGTTTTGGTGACTCACGACAGATATTTCCTGGATAATGTTGTCGGATGGATTTTGGAGATAGATCGAGGAAATACTTATCCGTTTGAAGGAAATTACTCCGCGTGGCTGGATATGTATCAGAAACGTCTGGCTCAGGAAGACAAAAAAGAAGAAGATCGCCGAAAAATTCTGTCGCAAGAGTTAGAGTGGGTCAGACAATCACCAAAGGCACGCCAGGCAAAAAGCAAAGCGCGACTAAACGCTTATAATGAGATGCTTCAGCGAGAAGAAACAAAATCTTACAACACTTCGACTTTATACATACCTTCGGGTCCACGTCTCGGAAATTCCGTGATAAAGGTCGAAAGCTTGAGTAAATCATTTGGGGATAAACTGCTTTTCGATGATTTATCTTTTGAAATTGTTCCGGGAAGCATTGTCGGAGTTATTGGAGCAAACGGAGCCGGAAAATCTACGCTGTTTAAAATATTAACAGGGAAGGAAAATCAGGATTTGGGAACTGTTTCGTTTGGAGAAACTGTAAAGTTAGCTTACGTTGATCAGAGTCGTGACAATCTGGATGATAAAAAAACAGTTTGGGAAGAGATTTCCGATTCACTTGATGAAGTCGAATTGGGAAAAAGAAGATGTCCGAGCCGTGCTTATGTTTCATACTTTGGATTTAAGGGAACGGATCAACAAAAATACATTAACCAGCTGTCGGGAGGAGAGCGTAACCGAGTTCATCTCGCGAAAATGCTGAAGTCAGGAGCAAATGTTTTGCTTTTGGACGAACCTACAAACGATTTGGATGTTGAAACTCTCCGCAATCTTGAAAATGCATTGTTGAATTTTGCCGGTTGCGCTGTTGTCATAAGCCATGACAGATGGTTCTTAGACAGAATTGCCACACATATCTTGGCTTTCGAGGGCGACAGTAAGGTCGAGTGGTTCCAAGGGGATTTCTCATCATATGAAGAGGACAAAAAAAGACGCCTCGGCATTACGGAAATTGTCCCCAGCCGCATCCAATACAGAAAATTAACACGTTAGGAGGAGATCGTGAGAATTAATGGAGACATTTTTTCGATTGCTGACTCGTACGATACTCTTTTTGTTGATATGTACGGGGTTTTGTTTGACGGAGCTGAATTTTACAACGAGACCCTTGCTACCCTGAAAAAATTAAAGGATATGGGGAAGAAAATAGTTCTGCTTTCTAATACCTCGCAACTTTCCAAAAACGCCATGCGTGGTTATGCCGAAAAAGGCATGAAATGTGGCATACATTATGACTGCTTCATTACAGCCGGAGAGCTTCTTCACGACACTCTTCTTCATCGTAAAGATATTTTCAACAATCAGATCGGAAAAGAATTTTGTACGTTAAAGTGTCTATTCATGGGAAATATGGATGCTTTCAAAAATACAAGTATTTCAATGGCCGACATGTACGAAACCGCCGATTTGGTTTATGTCGCATCGCCGAGAGCTCATTACGGATCTGTTCGTGTTGACAATCTATATGATGAAAATGGCGATAAAGTTGAGATTGAAGAATTTCTTAAGAAAGATTGGAAAAAATTAAAAGATAATCGAGGTTATAGAGGACTTGCCGAATTTTCGTTGCAATTAGAGAAGCTTGCGGCATTGAGAAAGACGTTATTTTTATCCAACCCGGATGTATTCGCTCCTTTCAGAATTGATAACGGCAAATATTTAGTAGTAACTCAGGGAGCTATTGGTTTTTATTATGAAAAATTTTTCGGAGGAAAAGTTCTTTATTTCGGAAAACCTTTTAAAGAAATATTTGATTTCGCCAAAAAAGTTTCTTTATCTGAAAAAGATAAAATTCTGATGGTCGGAGATACATTGTGGACGGATATTTTGGGCGCACATAATGCAGGAATGGATTCTGCTCTGGTTATGACAGGTATATCTGGTGAGTTTTTTCGAAAAATGCCAGGAAAGCCGATTGCCGAAAAATTAGAAATTTTATCTTCTCAAATTGGTGCAAAATTATCTTACAATCCCCAGAATTTAAAAAATCCTACCTATGTGTTGAGGCATTTTTATGCAGATCCGAAGTAGATAAAGTGCGCTTTTTTATCTGCTGCTAGACTTCTATAAATGCCTTTTTTGTTGTATCATTCAATCCAAGTTTTGATTATTGTTATTTGGAGTTTTTTATGTCCTTGGATATTTCGGAAATTACGCCGTATAATTTTGCAGTTGTAGAACCAAAATGGCAGAAGTTTTGGATAGATAACCGCTCTTTCAAAACCCGAAATCGTCAAAACAAGAAATATTATGTTCTGGAAATGTTCATGTATCCTTCGGGAAAGGTGCACATTGGTCACGTGAGAAATTACACGATTGGAGATATCGTCGCTCGATACAAGCGAGCATGCGGATTTGATGTTTTGCATCCGGTCGGATGGGACGCTTTCGGACTTCCCGCAGAAAATGCGGCATTGAAACAAAAATCTCATCCGAAAGATTGGACTTATAAAAACATAGAAACAATGAAAAATCAGGTTCGTGCTCTGGGATTCTCATACGATTGGGAGAGAGAGTTTGCAACCTGTGACGAAGAATATTACGGCTTCCAACAGAAGATATTTTTGGCTCTATACAAAAAAGGATTAGTTTACCGGAAAAAATCAGAGGTTAACTGGGATCCTGTCGACAATTGTGTCTTGGCAAATGAACAGGTGATCGACGGAAGAGGCTGGCGTTCAGGGACTTTAGTCGAAAAGAAAATGCTATCTCAGTGGTTTTTCAAAATCACAGATTATGCCGATGAACTTTTGAATGAACTTGATAATCTCGAGGGTTGGCCTGAAAATGTGAAGACCATGCAAAGAAATTGGATTGGAAGGTCTGAAGGGTGCTCGATTAATTTTTCTTGCGATAACGGTGATCAAATTACGGTTTTTTCAACCAGACCTGAAACTTTATACGGAGCGACTTTTTTAGCGATTTCTCCTGATCATCCTTTGGCTAAAAAAATTGCGGCGTCCAACGAAGCCGTCAGGGATTTTATTTCTGAGTTAAAGAAGGGTTCGGTTTCTCAGCAAATGCTCGATAAGCAAGAAAAGCAAGGAATCGATACAGGCCTTACCGTCAAGCATCCGTTCTTGGACAAAAGATTACCGGTGTATATTGCCAATTTCGTACTCATGGATTATGGAACCGGAGCGATATTCGCAACTCCGGCTCATGACGAAAGAGATTATGATTTCGCGGTAAAATACAACTTGCCGATCATCTCCGTAATCGAGTCAGAAAATAGTGAAGTCTCTTACTTCGGTGACGGTATTTTGTTTAATTCGGAATTTTTAAACGGACTTTCAATTGTTGAAGCTCGAAAGAAAGTTATTGAAGAGATTGATAAAAGAGGACTCGGTAAGAAAGAAATATTCTTCAAGCTTCGAGACTGGGGAGTTTCTCGCCAGCGGTATTGGGGCTGCCCTATTCCAATGGTTTATTGTCCTAAGTGCGGAACTGTTCCGTTGAAAGAAGAGGATTTACCGTTAAAACTTCCTGCCGACGTGAGTTTTTCAGGTACCGGAAATCCGTTGGATCAGCATCCTCATTGGAAGCACGTAAAATGTCCGATTTGCGGAGGCGATGCAAAGAGAGAAACCGATACTTTGGATACCTTCGTTGACTCGTCTTGGTATTTTCTCAGGTTTTGCGTGGGGAAAGAATCAAAAGATCTGCTGGACAAAAGCAATGTCGATCAGTGGATGACCGTTGACCAATACATCGGAGGGGTTGAGCATGCTATTCTGCATTTGCTCTACGCAAGGTTCTTCACGAAAGCACTGGCAGATTGCGGTTTGGTTAATGTTAGAGAGCCGTTTACTAATCTCTTTACTCAAGGAATGGTTTGCAGCGTTACTTTCAAAAATGATCAGGGAGAATGGTTGTTTCCGAGTGAAGTTCGTAAGAACGAAAAGGGCGAATTCGTAGAGATTGCGACAGGAAAAAAGATAACTGTCGGGCGTTTGGAGAAAATGAGTAAGTCCAAGAAAAACGTAATTGATCCCGACGTGATCGTAAAAACTTACGGAGCGGACGTATTGAGGTTGTTCGTCGTTTCAGACACTCCTGCCGACAGAGATTTTCCGTGGTCAGATGAGGGACTCGACGGAAGCTGGCGTTTCATAAATAGAGTGTGGCGTCTGTTTGTTTATCTGAAGGATAAGGGAATTTGCGCTTCGGCCGTACAAGATATAGAGCTTTCTTCGTTAAGCGAGGAAATGCAAAACTTGTACAAAGGATTCCACAAAACAATCAAAGATGTCACTGCTTCGTTCGAATCTCAATCGATGAACAAGGCAATTGCATATATCCGCGAATCAATAAATTGCATCTATGCCGTTTTGGATAAAGCAGAAGATAATGTTTCAATGTTCTCTGTCATTGTGAGGGATTTAATTAAACTTTTAGCGCCGATAGCTCCGCATATTTGTGAAGAAGCTTGGTCTATGTTCGGATTTAGTAATTTGGTCTCCGAAAATGGTTGGCCGAAATTCTGTGAAAAATACATTGTGGTATCGACGATAAATCTTCCGATACAAATTAACGGAAAATTGCGAGGAACCATAGATGTTGCTCCTGATGCTCCCGAAGATGAAGTTATTCAAAAGGCGTTGGAAGTAAATAATGTGAAAAAGGTGATAGGCGACAAGCCGATCAGGAAAAAGATTTTTATAAAAGGGAAGATAATTAATTTTGTGGTATAGATTAGGTATATTTTTATTGTGCTGTGGATGCTCAGTTCGTCCGCTGCATGAGTTTAGAACGGAATCCGAGTGTCAGGATAATATCCACGTGGATGTTATTGCAGGGAAGAACGGACAGATGCTTCGTGGGTATTTGCAAGATCTGATTCGAGATTTGGATATTTCCGACGAAAAGTATATTCTATCCGTAAATCTTAAAGAAAAAAGAATTCCTTATTCATTGGCAGATAACTGTAATGCTCAGCGAGTGAAAATTAATTTGATTGCAAATATTGTTTTGAAAAATGCGGAAGGAAAGAATGTTGTCACTATATCAGTTACCGGATCAACCACTCGAAACATTGCAAATGCACAAGGAGATGTTTTATTATCGATGTACGATGGGATAAATGGCGCCGTATTGAAAGATTTGGCGTTCAGAATTGTTGAAAATTTGAAGGTTGCTTTGACGAAGTGAAGTTAGAATTTAAAAACGTGCCGTATAACATCAACGAAGGACAAATATTCTTTCTTTACGGCAATTTCAAAAAGGCTTTCGATTTGTTTTGCGATTTCATTGCGTCCAAATTAAGGGAAAAACGCGCCAATGTACAAGTGAGAAATTGCACCTTCTCAGAATATGAAAAAAGCCAAAATTTTTCTCAATGCGATCTGTTTGGAAGTAAAATAACTTGCTACTGTATCAGAGGAATTGAGGATAAGCACCTGGAGAAAATCCAGAATTTTCCGAAAGAAAACAGTATCTTTATTCTGGAAAGCGGAGATTTTTTTAAGTCCAAAAAAGTCACGGACGCGCTAGTAAAAGATCCTAATGTATTGGCTCTGGCATCGTTTAACAACAATATGACTTTCCTGTCTCTTTGTAATATGATTCTGCCGAAGTTGCCGTCAGTTATTTACAACGAAATTGTAAAAATCATAAATGAAACAGACGAAGGATTGATATCTTTGTTCAGGAAATTGTCGCTGCTTTTGGATGACGGAAATCTGGAGGATTTGAAGAATTATATAAAAAACAAACAGTCATTTTTAGACAACCTGGAGGATATTTCTCTGATCAGATTCATGTTGCAGGCGGCAATTAAGGCAAATATCTTTGGTAAAGATCAAAGCTATACCGGACTGAATTTAAAGCAGAAAATCCACTTCCTCATGGATGCCGAAATCAAACAGAAGTCGGAATATCCTTTCAATAAAAATTATTTGCGGAAAAGTTTAGTGATTTAATTAAAAAGAGTCTGCCATAAAGATTGAATCCAATCTTTGGAAAAATATTTACGGACGATCTGAAAGTCAAAATTACTATTGCAACAAAATTAAATATATGGTATACTAATTTCCTAATGACATTACTATAACAACTGGTATAATGGGGAAGGAAAAAAAAAGAAAGAGATGGCAGGTTATAGTGAAGATCTACGCGTT
>CACWKL010000043.1 GCA_902761495.1 uncultured Pseudomonadota bacterium | reverse complement strand
TATCATGCAGGTAAGTCTCAGTTTTTATTCCCAATGCCCTGAATTTATTTGCCAACTTCATATAATAAGAAACGAAGCCTCGATCCTGCACAGTGATTAACAGATCAGCAGTGGATTTCTTATCAGTACAGATCAAGCCTAACTCAATGAGTTTGGGAACCAATCTGGAAATCCCGATAGTTGCCCCGACTCCCGGATATTTTTTTGAATTTCCCAAAGTCGCACTCAGATTGTCGTAACGTCCTCCTCCTGCGATGCTTCCTGTGTCCTTGATGTCATCAAAAACGGTTTCGAAAATTGTTCCTGTATAATAGGTGAGTCCTCGTGCCAATCTGGTACTGATTTTTAAACGCTCGTTTGATAACCCCAGTCTTCTTAGGATTTGCACTACTGTGCTTAATTCTTCCACTCCTTGCGCAAATTCCTCGCCCAAGCTAAGGGACTGAAGCCAGTTCAAAATCTCTTCCATACTTCCCCTCTGGTCGGCATCCAGAAATGTTTTTATCTTAGAAAAATCTTTTTCGTTATTGAGAAGTTCGATCATTCCCGACTCAAATTCCTCTGGAGAAATCTTTTCCGATTTATCCACTAAACGAATTGCATCAATCAGCTTGCTTGGTCCGACTAATTTTGAGAAAAATCCCGTCAAAATCTTGCGATTGTTTATTTTTGTGTGGAAGTCCGGAACTTTTAGAGTAGACAACGCCCAAGTGACCAGCGAAATAATCTCCGCATCGTGATCAATGGAAAGCACTCCGTCCCCGACTATATCGACATCGCACTGGTAAAATTGGCGATATCGTCCGTATTGAGGCCTTTCCCCTCGCCATACCGGAGCAATTTGATAACGTTTGAACGGAAACATTAACTCTCCTGAATTTTGAGTAACATATCTGGCTAAAGGAACCGTTAAGTCAAATCTCAATCCCAAATCTTTCTTTGAGTTTTTATCTGCTAAACGGTAAAGTCCGTAAATTTCGTTATCGTTTCCCTTCGCAAGAAGCACATCTACCTTCTCGACAGCCGCTGTTTCCATCGGCACGAAGCCATACAATTCGAAATGATCTTTTATTGATTGCATAACTCTATTAAACACAATCTGTTCATTCGGAAGAAACTCAGGAAACCCCGAAATATTCGCTTTCATAAAAACTCTCCAAAGTACGACAAGGACTAATTTACACTAAAAGAGTAAAAAAATCATTAACCATACCTTAAATTATCAAATATATATCGAAATTCCGAATTTTCAGACACCATGGCGGGAGCTTCTGTTGCCCGGTGCCCCCAAACCGCGATCACTTACCTCAGATTAGGCTGCTAAAGCAACGTCACTTCTGACATTGTCGTTAACGCTTGCCATCTCTGCGTTATCGTTCTCTGCGACTAAATTACCGTTCGCATTTATATTTATCGGTTTTATAACGGAAACCACTCCGAATGAAAGCCATGCCTTTCAGCCCATGTCGAATCTATTCACTCCCATAAGTCTGGTGGAAGTGTCGGGCTCCGCCCCCGAGTCCACAGTACCTATTACTCATGACGTTTATCATCATAGTTATTTCTAACGTTTCTATTATAACATTTTTTGTATATATTTCAAATTTTTTCTAAAAATTTTACTAATTTATCAATTTGCTGAAGAGATTCATTATGAGTTAGGGCTTTTGTTTTTGATTCTATTTTTTTCAAAATTTCAGGATGAAAAAAGAAATCTCGACAGTGAGAAGCGATATCTTCAGAAGATTTTACTTTGAAACCGACTTGATTTTTCAGAACAAGATCTTTTACTTCCAGCGCATTATCCATATGCGGACCAAATAATACGGGTTTCCCGAAAACTACAGGTTCATATATGTTGTGTCCGCCTACTGGAACCAAAGATCCTCCGACAAATGTGACATCAGCTAAACGAAAACATGTTCCGACTTCTCCGAATGTATCAATCAAAATTATGTCTGTGTTTGTCGACGAAAGTTGAGATCGTAATTGATAAGTCAAATGATATTTATTGAAGAGTTTTTTGATTTCTACAATTCGATTGAGATGTCTCGGAATAATTACTGTAACTAAATCAAACTCCCTCTTCAACGATCGATGAACTTTCAAAATTTCTTCTTCTTCTCCTGCATGAGTGCTGGCTGCCACCAGTAGTTTTTTATTTTTGCAAATTTCTTTTAATTTCAAAAGTAATTCATCATTGCAGGGCAGGGGAGAATTTGCGTATTTTAAATTATCTATCTTAAAAACGTTCTGATCCGAGAAAAACTTAAATCTTTTCTCATCAAAATCCGATTGAGCGAGAATTCCCGTGAATTTTTTCAATACCGAGGTGAAAAATTCCTTAAAATGTGACCACCTTTTGAAAGACCTTGGAGACAGTCGCGCATTTAATAAAAACAAAGGAATATTCCTTTTGTACAATTCATCTACGGTATTTGGCCATATTTCAGATTCCAAAAAAAAGACTTTCTTAGGTTTCCAATAATCTAAGAATTTTCGAATCCATCTCGGATTGTCGGTAACCGAAAACTGATGAATGCATCCGTCAATATTTTTGAGTTTTGATTCCAAAATTTTTGCGGATGTAACAGTAGTTGTTGTTAGAAGAATATTCAAATTTTTAAAATTTTTCTTTAAATGTTGGATATATGTCAATGCAGCAGTGGATTCTCCGATACTTACAGCATGAATCCAAATCAATTCCCCATCAGGACGAATTTTATTTGGCTGACCGAAATGATTTCGAACATTTTCCCAATTATCTTTTCCGTATAAACATCGAGAATAGAAATATAGCTTCAGAATCGGAGATAGCAGATATAACAATGTTTTATATAGCTTATCCAATTAACACCTGATGCGCTTTTTGAGAACATTCATTGATTTTCGATTCAACATAGGAACAGGCTTCTTCTTCAGTCATATCTTTGAGATCAGACCATTTTATCGGCTTTCCCCAGACCATAACTCCTCTGTTGAACGGCCAAGACAAGATGAACTTATCCCACGAATTAAATTGATAATATCTCTTGACACAAAAACTGAAAGGCAAAATATCGGTTTTTGTCAAACGAGAAATCACCACCGTTCCTGGAGCCAATTTATGCCGCGGTCCGCGGGGACCATCCGGAATAATTGCAACATATTTTCCGTTTTTTATAAGCTTAATCAAATCGCGAGCGGCCTTTACTCCTTTGCCGGTAGATCCGTATACAGCCGGCATATTGAAGTGCTTTACAACTTTTGCAATCAGTCGACCATCCTTGTGATTGGAGGCTAAAACATGCAAGGGATGTTGATTCCAATGCCAGACGCAAGGAGCCAACATAAGACGATCATGCCACAAGCTTACAAGGAAAGGCGTTTCATTTTTGTGATATTCGCAAGGAATTTCGTCTCCAATTACGGTCCATCTCGTTGTTGAATAAGAAAATCGCATAAAAAAAGACAGAACCCGAGCTACGATATTTTCAAACTTTTCGTTTTTCAGCCACTTTTTCGTAACAGGAAGCTTTTTTAATACGAAATTCCTCAACTAAATTCCCTTATCACAAACGTAAATCTTCTCGTCCGGATCCCCCAACTCAGCTTTATCAAACAAAACTATCTCGTAAAAAACTGTTTTGCCTTTTCCGCAAATCCTTCCTTCTTTGGCTGTGGAAGAGAAGGGGGAACGAAACTTTCATGCAAACATATTATCCAATTCCCCTTAACCTGGCTCAGATCATCGATTTCTTTAAACGCCAAAAAAGGAGTTTCTCTCAAACAATACATCTTGTACCGAAGTTCTCTCAAAGTTTTCTCAATCTCTTCTATGGAAGCATCGCTGGCCTCCAAAGAATTTTTATTAACACCAACGATCAAAGCAGGACGATACCCCTCTATAGCATTTTTAGCTCCGTTCAAGGCTTTCAGCTCACTGCCCTCAATATCCATCTTTATAACATCGATACGGTTGAGATCTTCCTTTTCAACAAACGCATCCAAGGTCATGGAGTCTACTTCCTCAGTCTGTACTTTTTCAATCCCTCTGTTGCTGAACTCAGTTCCCAGCGTATTTAATGCGCTGCGTTCTTCCGGAGCAATAGAAATATTTACCTTTCCGATCTTATCAGAAATCGCCAATCGATAGACATTGACGTTATCCAATCTGTTGAGATTGACATTATCCACTAATCTCAAAAAGTCTCTTTCGCTTGGCTCAATAGCGAAAACTTTTCCGTCTTCTCCTACTACTTTATCCATCAAGAGAGAGCAATATCCCATATTTGATCCTACGTCGAAAAACACACCTTTCGCCGGCAGTAGTGCCTTTATCACAACAACCAAATTTGGATCATAAATGCCTCTTACAAATATGGACCTAAAAACCTCATTTTTAGGATAAATTCTCAAGCGTAAACCGTCGACCCACTTCATTACGACAGGTTTTTTCAAACTTATATACTGCCACCATCTCTTCCATTCATTTATGGAAAACGCCGTATCTCCGGAATATCTGTTCCAGCCGTTAACGGGAACTAACTTATCATAGGCAGGAGCTTCTACAAGTTCATCTTCTTGTGAGACAGACTCTGTTTCCGAATTTATGGGATCCTCGGCAACAACACTAAAAGACAAGGATGCCAACACACCCACAACACAACCATACTTCAACAAATTCAACGCACATTCTCCTTTTTTGTACACTTTAGATGCTTCGCTTCGATAAGACAAGCTTTTTGTTAATTCTTCTTTCAATTTTTAATTCCTCCCTCTAATTTTCTAAAATCTCCTTTCCCTCAAGAATTTCGTGACTCGAACCCTTCAATTCATCCTTGTTTAATGTCTCATAACGTCCGCCCAAGAATTTCGCCAAAAATTTCTCAGTAAAGGCGATGTAGGACTTTATGTTCGGTTCGCGATGGAATCCATGGCCTTCATCTGGATATAAAACATACGCAACAGGATGCTTTTTTTCTCTCAAAGCCTGAACTATTTGATCTGACTCAACTTTCGCAACTCTCGGATCGTTGGCTCCTTGTAGCACCAACAAAGGTTTCTTAATCTGATCCTTTTTAAATAACGGTGATATCGATTTCAGGTAAGGAATATCCTCTTTTGCGTCTGGATTTCCAGCTATTTTATACCATGTAACCATGCCTGGCTTCCAATATTCAGGAACTGAAGATAACAGAGTAATGAAGTTCGACGGTCCTACAACGTCCACTCCACAGCAGAAAAAATCTGGGGTGAAAGCAAGCCCCGCTAAGGTCGAATATCCTCCGAAACTTCCTCCCATAATTGCGACCTTATTTTTATCCGCAATATTGTGATCTATGGTCCACTGTACGGCATCGATTATATCATTTCTCACCGCTTCAAGATTTTTGTTGATCGCGTTGAAAAACTTTTTACCGAAACCTGTCGACCCCCTATAATTAATTTGTAATACGGAATATCCTCTGTTAGAAAGTAACTGCGCCATTTTATCGAAGCCGTACGCATCTCGCGCCATTGGTCCGCCATGAATATACGCAACAAGCGGAGCAGGGACTCCTTCCTTGAAATTGTTCGCTTTTGTCAGATAACAAACCAAATCCAAACCATCGCGAGATTTAATAACCAACGGTTCCATCTTTTTCAGAGGATATTTATCCAAAGCAGGCTGATTCGAGAACAAGAATCTCAGATCCTTTGTTTTGTTATTGAAAAAGTAATATTTTACGGATTCATCGGATTCTTGAGTAACAACTAGCCAATTTGAATCATCGACGCTTCGCCCTTGGATGTAAAACTCCTTTTCTCCGAATTTTCCTCGTAAAATATTTAAGTTTTCTGAGATCTTATCGCTTAATGGAACATCTTTCTTCCGGAGATAATTTACCTCAGCTAATTGCGGTTCAAAAGTCTTCGGGTCGCAGCTCGACAGATATACGTCCGACTCATCTGAATCGCAAAGAGTTTTTATTTCCTTTGTATCGATATTTATAGAAACCAATGATCCTTTGTCTTTCCCCATTGAAAGCGATGCATACAGAAGATTTTCTCCTTTTTTCAGATGATAAGCTTCGGAAACTCCTGCATCTTCAAACGGGATTCTCAATACTAGCTTTCCGTCGACAGTTAGAATTTCTTCATCTCCGTTGGATAAAACTCTCATCAAAGCCTTTAGTTCGAAGTTTTCGTTGAAAATCATGCGAGTGTACGCATTATTTTCAAAAACTTTTTCGGACTTTCCTGTTTCTATGTTAATTTTGTAAACATCGAACCATTGAGCGTTTCTTTTGTTATTACAAACAAGAATTTCATTTGGGAATCTCAGCGATCTTCCTAGCACAAAAGATTTTGACTTACCAAATGGTGTCAGATTTTTCTTTTCACCTGTTTTTATGTTTAAACAGAGGATGTGCTCATTCTCGTCTCCTTGGTTATCTTCCGGAAGCAAAATGTGGTTACCTGTGTATGCCCAACAGTAGTGGTACATCTCTCTTGCGCTCGTTACCGGAAACTTGCGAACTAACTTTCCGTCGATTGTTTCAATACAAAGAGTTACTTCACTTTCTGATCGAGCAAAATATGAAATATTTTTTCCGTCAGGGCTCAGTCTTACACAGAATTTATCCGGTTTCGCAAACAAAACTTCTCTTGGAATCAAGGTATCTTTGTCGAACTTCATCACATCCTGACTCAATTCACATCCGCACAAACTCGATAATACCAATGAACAAGACAATAAATATTTCAACATTTAATCTCCCCTAAAACCAGGTTAATTCTATAAAAAATTAATCTCATTATCCAGATAAAAATAATTAGTTTTGGCTTGTCTCTCGCTTTTAATCCGCAGAAATATTTGATATGACTCCTTATGCATTCGGATAAAAATTATGGATTCAATAAAATCACTTTTGGGTAATATTTGGAACGTAAAAACACAGAAAAAAGTCGACCAAAATAATGTTATCGATATACTTCTAAAGAATCGAGGATATTCTCAGGACTTTATGAATTCAACTATGAGAAACTTGATGCCTGATCCGTATTCATTCATCGATATGGAAAAGGCTGTTGAGCGGATTTATGATGCGATCGTGAAAAAGCAGCCAATTGCTGTACTCGGAGATTATGACGTAGATGGAATTTCCTCTACATGTATTTTCCTGAAATTTTTCGAGGATATCGGGGTTGATTGCGTTTACACAATTCCAAACCGTATAGACGAAGGGTACGGATTGAACGTTTCAAACATAGAAAAATACAAATATCATTTGATTATCGCAGCGGATTGCGGATCGAGTTCTGCCGAAGAACTAGCCTATGCGAAGAAAAATAATATAGATGTGATCGTTATCGATCATCATACGATGAATTGTGTTCCCGAAGGAGCGGTTGCGATAGTTAACCCGCATCGTCCCGACGAAAGTGCTGATTTTAAACATCTTTGCGCAGCAGGGCTGGTTTTTATGTGTGTGGTGGGAATTAATCGATTGCTGAAACAAAAGGGATTTTATAAAAATACAGTCCCGCAGTTAATGGATTACCTGGATCTTGTAGCTTTGGCAACAGTTTGTGATGTCGTTGTACTGAAAGGGTTAAACCGAGCTTTTGTGATAAACGGGTTACAAATAATCCGCATGAAAAAAAATCTCGGCCTTCGCGAATTGCTTGCGCTCCGTGATAAATCTGAAGTTAATGCCGAAACCATAGCTTTTTTTATCGGGCCTAATTTAAACGCGGGCGGAAGATTAAAAACGGCAGATGTCGGAGTAAGACTTTTAACAACGAAGAATTCCGCGGAAGCGAAAGAGTTGGCTCTTAAGCTTTCCAATTTGAATAAAGAAAGGCAGGAACTCGAATCTTTAATGGTCGAAGAAGCTGTCTCAATGATCGATGAAAAGCTAAACTATATTTGTGCATTTAATCCCGATTGGCATGTCGGAGTTATCGGAATCGTCGCCGGTCGTTTGAAAGAAAAATATAATAAGCCGACAATCATAATCTGTTGCGATAAAAACGGAGTAGGGAAGGCGTCCTGCCGCTCAATCGAAAGCGTTGATATCTCGAAAATTGTAAAAAAAGGCATAGATGCAGGAATAATCAGTTCCGGCGGTGGTCATGCTACGGCGGCAGGATTCTCTTTGCCCGTCGAAAATATTTCTTCGTTACATGAATTTTTGAAAACCGAAGTACGGTACGATTCCAAACCGAAAACTTTCGACGTCGATGCAGTTATTAATTTGTCCGATCTTTCTTTGGATTTTGTAAAAAAAACAGAAGAACTCGCTCCATTCGGGCAGGGGAATCCATCTCCGATTTTTGTGATTTCAAATGTACAAATAATCTGTTCCAGAATTTTGAAAGACCAACATATTTCCGTGATGCTGGCAGATGATTTCGGAAACACGTTGAAAGGAATTTCGTTTCGATGCATGGGAACAGTGTTGGAGGACGCGTTGTTAAACAGCCGAAACAAATTAAAAATTCTAGGAGAGCTGTGCGTTTCTGTTTGGAAAAACACGCGCTCGGTAAATTTTTTGATCAGAGATGTAGCGGAAAGTGATTGTTAGTTTTTCAGGAGAGATCAAAGAGGGAGGAAATTTTTGCCCTCTCAGCGTGTTATTGACGAATGTGAATATCTGAAAAGTAAATTTTAAGATATCTCTAATCCCATGTCTCCTTTGACTACGCGCACACGACGTCCACTGAGAGCAGCACAAAGCCCCACTCCCACAACAACACCAATCGCAAATGCTCCTAATACCAGAGTTTCTGTCATTTTTGCTCCTTTTCAATATCTCTAAGCACATACCTGCACCATGCAAGCACGTTCCTTACGCATCCGGCCGCACCACGCATCCGCACATCGTTTACCATTTCTACTGAAACTACAAAAACTACTCGAACAGCGGGACTTATATACATATTTCAATTTGCTAATACGTATTGGATAGCATCAAAAATAGATTCGAATTTTTGTTTTAAAGCCCCGATTTTTTTCTTTAAATAGCTCCAG
>CACWKL010000042.1 GCA_902761495.1 uncultured Pseudomonadota bacterium | reverse complement strand
GTGCGGGCGCAACCGTGTAATACCTGTCCCATAATTCCTCCTTTTCTTTCGATTCTAACTTGTATTCTCCATCCCTACAATGTGGGACGAAACAGCTAGGCTATCACAAACTTTGCGATTTAAATCAAAAATATGATTTTTTTAATTTAGAAAAAATTGTATCTATCGAAGGATTTTCTCAATATCTTGGAAGTACAGAGCCGACACGTACTATCAGAAAATTTAATGGAAAACAGTTATACGTATTTCCAAAAATTACTTTATGCAATTTTATGGCAATGTGCGGAGCTCCGATGATGGCTTTGCCGCCTCAACTAAATCATGAATTATTGAAGAAAGATTTGAATTTATTATATTCTAGAATAGAGAGCCCCCAAATTTCTCATTTGGTTCTTTCCAGCTTGGACGATTGGGTTATTCCCTTCAATATAGTTGAGGATAATTTTCAAAATTAGATGATGTGAAAATAACTTACACTATCGGAGCGGGACACTTGCTCGGAATGAAATTTCCGCAATATGTAAGTCGGGAAATTCAAAAATTCGCGGCTCAGTGATGAAGTTCAGCGATTTTTTTCTATATATCTCATCATATTAAAGTACCCGGCTATGCAACCGAGTATTAAAAATATTACTAAAAATAAGGGAAAGCACTGAACTTTTTTATCGATAAAAATCCCGACAAACACTCCCACAATAATGCAGGATGTGAATTCCAGTCCGCAATTTATAGATTTTATTAAGCAGTTTCTCTTATCCATACTAGGAGTTTATCACTTTATCAAAAATTTCCGAAGGTTGCTCGTCAGGAGCAGATTTTTCTTCTGATATACCATGCAAAGGTAAGGAACAAATAACACTGGTACATCTTTCCACATCGTTGAATGCTGTATGCAACGACCCTCCTTGCATTTCCAAAAGAGATCTAACTAGCGGCATACTAATATTATTCGAATCGGAATTAATGAAATTCACCGATTTACTATTTGACCTCTGGAAAATCTTTCTGCTCGGGCTCGGATCACGGTATTTTTCTCCGTTATCGGTGATAATAATCTTCACATGTTCGTTATCAGTTGTCAGACGCAGAGAAACCTTTCCGTTAAGGGAGCTGAATTGTATCGCGTTAATCAATACATTAAATATAGCCTGCTTAATCCTGATTCTATCTCCCTTGTAAATAAGATTATCATCATCGTAATTTCTAACTATATCGATATTTTTCTCTTGCGCTCTCTTAGATATGCTTTCTATCACCTCTTCCAGGGTATCTTTCAAAGAAAATGATGAAATATTCAGCTTTTGCTCTTCCAGATCTATCGAGACCATCTCCATAAGATTGCCGATCAATTCGTTCAACTGATTTGAGGAACTTAAAATATATTTGCAATATTCTGTTTGTTTTTGATTCAAGTTTCCGAAATATTGATTTAATAATAATTCTGCGAATCCGATTACGGAATTTAATGGTTCTCGCAATTCTATGGATATCCCCGAAATTAGCTCAAATCTTAAGGTTTGAGAAGTTTTCAGTAGTACATTCTTTTCCATAATGGCTTGTTCTACATTGTAGGTATCTGTGATATCCATAAAACTATGCATATGAGCCCCATCAGGCAACGGAGTGTAGGTAAATAAGATTACTGAATTATCTTTTTTAATTAATTTTCCGGTTTTATTGATTCGGTCCGTAAAATTGCTTACTGCATTTGCGCGAAATGCCTCCCAATTATCTCCGTAATCTAATTCCGGTTTCATTTTATCCAATGTTTCTGATAAATGGATTCCTTTTAACTCTTCTGTGGATACATCTGTCAGATTCCAAACTTTGAGGAATGCCTGATTTACAATTTTTAATCGATTGTCGCTTCCGTAAACCATGATTCCTTCATAAAGGTGATCCAAAGTTTCTTTTTGAACAGCCAATAAAGTATTATTTTTCCGCTGAAGTATGAGTGAATCAGTGACGTCTTCATATACAAATATCAATCCACCTAACGGATAAGGAGCGACGACTACACGTAGGCTCTTTCCACTTGGTAGATGTAATAATTCTTGTATTGGCGAAGTTATAGACGTAAACAAGGCTAATTGCTCTTTTTTGAATATTTGAAAATCTGCATGTTCTGGAATTTGTCGGTTATTTCGTCTTTCTTCAAGAATCTCACTGTATGTAGGTTTCGAATGTAGCCAAGACGACTCTAATTTCATCAGTCTTTGATAAGTACTATTAAAGAAAGACAGCCGTGTATCTTCCCTGAAAACAGCAATGGCCGTAGACAAATTTTCTAAGACTTCATGATTTGCCGTAACTATTTTATCAATATTTGAAGAGAGCTCTTCCTCCTCAGTAATATCCAGGGCGTACCCGATAAATTCGTCATTAGCCGCCGGGGATTCATTGATTGAAAGTTTCCTTCTAACCCCGGCTATAACCGCAAACTGTGAAATTTTTTGAGGTTTTCGACTCTTTTTTACATGTTCGGCCAAAGAATGTCCTTGACCAAAAATGGATCCCGGAATTAATGGAATGTTGTTCAATAAAACTTTTTCAAGGGAAACATTCAAAGAATCAGCGTATGCTCGGTTGCAATATATGATTTCCAGATCATTATTGCGCCTCCATACTTGAATAGGAATCGTATCGAGCATTTCCTTTAAGGAATTAATTTGCTCCTGGGCAGAGAACAAATCATTTTCAATATTGCTTACGATGTTGAAGGTTTCCGTGATATTCTGACACCACAAAATAACAGTTTCCAGCCCTCCGATTATCATTCTCGATCCAATGACCTTGATGTTTTTTTGATCTAGAGTAGAAACATTTAATTCGAAAGATTGACCGTTCTGCTTTAATTTGTTAAACGCAATCGATAAATTTTCGGAATCTTTTTCGGTTAGGAGTGAGACTATATCCTGAAAGAATATTGCGGAATTTCCCTTAAAACCGAAGATTTCCTTGAATTTTTTGGATGAATTTATATATTCATGATTTTTATTCCACGCAATCCATCCATCAAAGTTAGATGACAAAATTGCCTGATAATGACAAAGCAGATCACGATATTTGGCTGAATCATATTTTGCTTCGTAAAGTCCGTACAAAAGACTTACCGATGAAATCAGCATTGCGGATATAGTTAAAACTTGAGAACCCGAAAAAATTAAGAAAATTGTACCGAGCAGGACGAATATTACACCACAGAGATCAATCTTTGTCCAAGTTTTCATCAAACTTACTCTCTTACACAACGTCATAATATTATGACTATAACGATAAAGAAAAATCAAGGAATTAATTAATATTTTATTAAATTTATGTATTAGTCAGATCAACTGTTTCGCTGTTTATATATGGAAAAGCACTCCAATTTAAGCACAACATCTTGAAAATTTTAGCTTTTTCAAATTTTTTCCATTTTCATTCCAAAGAATTTTTTTCAGAAATCATCTTTAAGTTTTCCGGAACCATATTTTTTACATACAGTCCAGGCGCGTCCCTCAAAAATTTTTTGATCGCAGGCGGCATTATCATGTCTCCCAACATCGGTTGTATCCATTCAATCCAATCATCCCACCAAGATCCTTGAATTTCTCGTGCTGTATCTATCCATTCCTGAGCGGTCTCGACGATTTTATCATTTACCCAATAACAGTACTTATTTCTTGCTGGAGGATTAACTACCCCAGCTACGTGTCCTGAGCCTCCGACAACAAATCGAATGTTACTGTTGAACAATTTCATACTATCGAAAGCTGCTTTCCATGGAACAAGATGATCTTTTTTCATCGAGATCATATAAATAGGCGTTTTAACCAAGCTCAAATCAATAGGAACCCCAAGCATTTTTACAGTTCCACTTTTTAAGAGATTATCTCGGTACAAATCATGAGAAAGGAAGGTCTGCATTGCCTTTGTCAGATTTGTGGAATCGGAATTCCAGAATAAAATCTCGTGAGCTTTTGGCTTTTCACCCAACATATAGCTGTTTATGAAGTAACGCCAAATCATATCTTTAGCTTTCAAAACACTGAAAGTATTGTACATGACGCTGCCGGCTAGAACTCCTTTTTCTTTCATCTGAGCGGTGATTGCCTCCAGATAGTTTCCACTCATGAAGACGGCCATGTCTCCTGCGTTTTTAAAATCCAACAGAGTTGTCATCAAAGTCGCCGACATTATATTTGCTTTGGGCTTTCTTTTGCAGAGAGGATGAGCCAAATAAGCCATAAGACTGGAAATCAAAGTTCCGCCAACGCAATATCCTACGGTATGAACAGATTTTGATTTGGTAATTTCATAAATCTTATCAAGAGAGTCCATGATTCCGCTAAACGCATAGTCCGCGAAGGTTACATCTCTGTATCGCTTATCTGGATTTACCCAGGATATCATAAATACGGTAATTCCTTTGTCTAACAACCACTTTACGAAAGAAAATTTATCGGTTAGGTCCAAGATATAAAACTTATTGATCCATGGCGGAACAAATAACACGGGAACAGCATGAACTTTATCTGTTGTCGGAGAATATTGAATCAATTCAATAATATCGTTTTGAAAGATAACCTTTCCCGGAGTTGCCGCAATGTTTTCTCCTATATTGAACATCTCCTTATCGTTCGTGGTGATAGATCCGTTATGTAGATCCTGCAAAAACATCTCTATTCCCTTCTTGAAATTTTCTCCCTGCGAATTAAAAGTTTCCTTCAAAACTTTTGGATTCAGGAACGGAAAATTATCCGGCGACATCATATCTATGTATTGTTTCAAAAAAAATCTGGCATTGTGCATAAGTTGCGAATCGATATTCTCAAAACTATCTAGGGTATCTAGCATCCACGAAGAGGTTGTATCGTAAAACTTGCGAGCGAAAAGCATCATGGGATTGTTTTCAAAAGCATTATCTTCGAATTTTTCATTTTTGGCGTTATACTCCAGGTCGATACAGTTCTTGTCCTTGGAACATACTTCTTTAACAAAAGACTTTTGCAACTCTATTAATCTGTTCAATAAATCTTGTTGTGAATTCTCGATTTTTTTCGGCTGACCTGCCATTTGTTCTGCGACCTTCAAAAAAGCAAGCATCGCAATCTGAGGATTCAACACCGCAAATTGAAATAAATCAAAATTGTTAAACGAAGATTCATTATTCGGCACAAAATGTTCCATAGATGTTCCTCTTATCTTATGCAATAAAAATACAATAAAATGTATTAAAAATATATAAAAATTAAATAAAAAGGCAGCACGACGCGGCATTCGGTATTTCAAATTACTCTTCCGTCAAGGTCTGCATGGAAATCGCAAAAATTAAGATAGATACAAAAATAAAAACCTTTGTTGGTTGTATTGTGGATGTTCATCTATATATCTTGGAAAATGATGAAATATGAGATATATTCGACCCCGTAAATTATAGGGAAATAAGTATGGGATTTAATTGCGGAATTGTCGGACTTCCGAATGTGGGAAAATCAACTTTGTTTAATGCGATAACTCAAACAAACGCAGCGGAAGCGATGAATTACCCCTTTTGTACGATTGAGCCGAATGTCGGACGCATCGGAGTTCCGGACCCTCGTTTATACAAGTTAGCCGGAATGGTGAACAGCGAAAAAATTATACCTACACAGATTGAAATTGTTGATATTGCAGGATTAGTGAAAGGAGCCAGCAAAGGGGAGGGGCTCGGAAATCAATTTTTGGGGCATATAAGAAGTACCGATGCCATTTTGCACATTGTTCGGTGTTTCAATAGTTCGGATATAACTCACGTCAGTGGCTCCGTGGATCCTATCCGCGATATTGATGTTGTCGAGACAGAATTGATGCTTGCCGATCTCGAAAGCTTGAAGCGAAAAGAAGAGGGGATTGCGAGAAAAAATAATTCAGATTTGGCAATTGAAAAACTATTTCTGAAAAAATCCATCGATTGGTTGGAATCGGGAAAATTGTTGAGCCAGCTGGGATTAACCGAAGAAGAAGAGATTTTCGCAAATACCATACAACTTATAACGCGAAAACCTATCCTTTATGTGTGTAATGTTTCCGAGAGCGACGTCGTTTCAGGAAATGGGTATACAAAAGAAGTTGAAAAATTCGCAAAGCAACGAAATTCATCTGTGGTCATGATCTCGGCAGCGATCGAGTCAGAAATCGCTCAAATTCAGGATGAAGGAGAAAAGCAGGAATACATAGAATCTCTAGGTCTTTCAGAATCGGGATTGGCAAGGGTGATCCGAGGAGGATACGATCTTCTGGGATTGCTTACCTTTTTTACTGTCGGTCCACAAGAATCTCATGCTTGGACAACTTACCGCGGAGCTAAAGCGCAGACAGCTGCCGGAGTAATTCATACTGACTTCGAGAGAGGTTTTATTTGCGCGGAAACTATCAGTTACGACGATTACATAGCCTGTAACGGAGAGCAAGGAGCAAAAGCCGCGGGAAAGATGCGTCTGGAAGGAAAAGATTACGTAGTTAATGATGGAGATATTTTTCATTTCAGATTTAACGTCTGATTGTGATACAATCCAGACAGATGAGGGGTGTTTGATATGTTGCCGAATGTGCTTACGTTGTCGCGAATATTTTCAATTCCGCTTATAGTTGCTTGCTTCTATGTGGATGGCTTTTTTTCCCACCTTATCGCAACAATTTTGTTCATTATTGCTTGTGCGACGGATTTTTTTGATGGATATCTGGCCCGGCAGTGGAAGCAGGTTTCTGCGTTCGGGCGCTTTTTAGATCCTGTCGCGGACAAATTGTTGGTTTCGACGATTTTGCTTATGCTTTCGGGGGTTGGAATTATCAGCGGAATTCATCTCATCGCGGCGACTATTATTTTAGCGAGAGAAATAATTGTTTCGGGCTTGAGACAGTTTATGGCCGAAATGAAGGTCAGAGTTCCAGTCACTCGGTACGCAAAATGGAAAACCGCGATGCAGATGTCCTCCATAGCTTGTCTGCTGTTTTCCGCGATGTTTCCCGAAACACCGACAATACACCAGTTAGGGTTATTTTTGCTGTGGATTGCTGTATTTATGACCGTATTCACAGGAGTTCGCTACATGAAATTTGGTGCAGTTAAAATCGCAAATGAAATAGAAAGTCAGGATTAATTTTAAGGAAAGAAATGGCCAGTTGTCGGAAGTATTCAAAGCAGGATTTTGCAGGACTCAGAGAAGCGGGAAAGCTCGCTGCTCATATTTTAGATTACATCACACCGTTCGTACAAGCAGGGGTAACAACTGCGGAATTGGATCATTTTTGCCATGAAGAGATCTTGCGAAATGATGCCATTCCTGCTCCGCTGGGGTACAACGGATATCCTAAAGCGACTTGTATTTCCCTGAATCATATAATTTGTCATGGCATTCCATCGGCTAGAAAATTGGTAAAAGGCGATATTTTAAATATTGATATTACCGTAATTTTAGACGGATGGTACGGTGACACCAGTCGCATGTATATTGTCGGAAAACCTTCAGCCAAGGCGATGGAATTAATTGATGTCACGTATAATTCTTTGATGATGGCAATAGAAGCAGTAAAACCGGGAGTAAGGTTAGGAGACATTGGGCACATTATCCAATCTTACGCGGAGGAAAATAAGTTTTCGGTTGTACGGGACTATTGTGGACACGGAATCGGTAGAGTGTTTCATGATGAGCCGATGGTGTTGCATTATGGAAAGCCAGACACGGGGTTAACCTTGGAGGTAGGCAATGTCTTTACGATTGAGCCGATGATTAATGTCGGCGGATACAAATCTCGTCTGTTGGGGGATGGATGGACGGCGATTACGGCGGATCATTCTCTATCAGCGCAATTTGAGCATACCATTGGAGTTACCGAAAACGGCTGCGAAATATTTACGGAATCTCCTATGGGATTAACTAAACCTCCTTATGGTACGGAAACAAAGAAAAGATGAAATTTAGTGCGCAAGAAGTTTTGAAATTAGAGGCTTTCGGGCTACAAGTAGAAGAATATTGCGAAGGAAAAGAAAATTCATTTCCTATCGATTGTGCTGTTGTCCATTTTCGAAATAATGAATATCCCTGCAAGATAAACCACGGATTTTTTGAGGCTTTTTTCGTGCTTGAGGGCGAGCGTGAAATTCTTTTCGAAGACGAAACTGCGGTGTCGCTGCAAAAACATGATTTTTATGTTATTGAACCCGAGAAAAAGCACGTAACCAGGGCAAAATTCGCCGATTTAGTGGTCTGTTGCACTCCTCCATTCGAAATAAGAAACGTGGAGTTTTGCGAATTTTTCAAGGAAAATACTTGAATGTTATATCTACAGTAGCATAACAGATAATGATGTTTGTATTCAGATTTTTTCCTCAATTATTGTTTGATGTAAAACAGATACTCGAGTGCAATCCAGGATTTTCAATATTTCTGATGTAAAGCTAAAACTAAATACGGCTCTGGAACTTTTATGAATACTATGTCCCCTTACTTTTTCTATTGGCCATGAGGTTTTAACGGTTGTCTTTTGCTGATGAGAGATAGTCACAATAACATCAGAAAACAATTTGTAAAGTTTTTTATCTGATGATTTTATCTCGATTGTTACGCCGTTAATGCCGAACAGTTCTGTTTTTTTGGACCAAGGAGTCGGACCTTTATACTCATAGATCTTTCCTATTGGCGAGACTTCAATTTCGTTGTCCTGAAATCCCGCAGATTTGAGTTGCTCTATTATATATTCACGATTTTTGTTTACATCATCAAGTAATTTTTTTTTACTGCTGTAATCTCTATAATCCTGAACAAAATAAATATGATAAGTGTTCCACCTGAAGATCGAGGAAATTAAATCTATTCGCTTTGAAAAGCTTGGAATTTCCGCTAAATGACTCCATTCGCATATATCTTTTACGCGCCAATCTAAGAATAAAAACGCGGTCAAAGCTAACGCTGACACTCCTCCAATCACGATGCTGACCAGTCCCTTTTTGCTCCAGAATTCATCTGATATGTCTTGCCTATGTGTATCTTTGTCTTCCCTTTTGCTCATACATCAACCACTTTTTCCATTTCAATATAACTCAGTTTTTGTGA
>CACWKL010000041.1 GCA_902761495.1 uncultured Pseudomonadota bacterium | reverse complement strand
TCGACAGACCCGATAAATACAAAATTAATGCCAAGATTTTATCTTTCTCCGGCTTCCCTCTTGGTGTTGTCTTCGTGTATTGATATCCGCAATTTTTGCGCCTGTATCTTTGATCCCCCTTCATTTTTCCGTACTTATATGCTCTTTCACAACCACATTTTAATTCCATCTTCGGCCTCTTCGGTTCTTCAATATTTCTCATTTTATCTCTTTAAATTGCTAAAGTGAAACTCTCAAAAATCTAACGCATTGCAAAACAATCTTTGCGGAAATCAACGACAGTCGAAAACCCACATGTCTTGTCATTTACCAGCTCGAATTATTTTTTTACGAACTTATTCCCGATAGAGTTAAGGGAAAATACTTTGATAACTTAACATCCTCCGCCGTCACTTCGAAATTGGCTTGCCACATTTCAACTCCTTCGGACAAACTCGATTGCACAATACCAAAAACCTCCCGATAATTGCTGCTGCGACTAATTACTTTAAATCCCGGATTATCGTAAAGAAACACCAACAAGATAATGGCCCTTTGATTTGTCCGCAAGCTGTTCGCAAGGTCGGTCATATGTCTTACCAAGCGAGAAGTATCGGAAAATGGAGAGACTTTTCGAATATTCACATACTCCGGAATCGGCAACTGTATATCCTGCAGCGGAGTTTTTACCTCCAGATAGGTATCGCCAACCAAAAAATCCAGTTTTGATTTTCCCAACACCTTCTCTCGCAAAACTTTGCCCTCAACATGAATCATATCCTTAAAACCGCTGTTGTTTAGATAATATTCCACATATCGGTTGGAAGCGTTTTGATTTATACCGATCCAAGATTTTATTTTATCCTCAGGACGATTCAAAGAAACCGCCTCAACGGTATAACGAGTTGAACGGGCCAAATTCTCACTTGGAGACAACAAACACGGCCGCCCAACTATTTCGAAAGTCCCTATCCTACCCGTCGTCGGACAGTGGCAACGTTCCGCAACGCCATTGATCTCCACAAACATTACAAACTGACCTCTCCTGCCCAAAATTTTTCCCTCGACCAACGGATACGAAAATTTCATTAGTATCTTCCTTTCGATGACATCTGAATTACATACGTCGGACCGATTTGATATTGGAGCAAGCACGTAATGAGGCTTGAATTTCGCCTAAACGAATCACATCTGTAACTTTTATATCTATCAACAAACTGAAAAAATCACTGGAACGATGTTCAATCTTCAGATTTGCAATGCTTCCGCCGTTGGAACTGATGATATTCGTGACCAGGGCGAAGCTTTCCTGTTTATTGAGCATTATTATACGTAATCTTGCTATAAACGCGGCACCTTCGTCGTTTTCCTGACTCCATTTTACCTTGATAAAGTTCTGACTTACCTGATTTTCCAACTGACTGCAACTCGTCACATGGATTTCCAAGCCTTTCTTCGGCTGAATAACCCCTATGATTTTATCGCCCATTATCGGGTGGCAACATTCCGCGAAATGAACGGCTATTCCCGGAACGTAATCTATCAAACAAATGGATGCATCCCCGTATAGATTCATATTTTCTTCGGAAGGCAACGCAACTCTTATGGCATTCGGAAGGATCAATCCCCTACCCACCTTCGAATAAAAGTCGTTAAGCTTTTCGCAATTGAACTTTCTCAGATTTATCAAATTTTCGCTAAAGTTAATGCAAGCATTATCGAACACATATTTGGTAAGATGGAACCCAAGGGAAATATATTCTCCCTGCTCCTGAGAACGGATAAATTTTCTTATGCATGAGCGCGCCTTTCCCGTAACTACGAAGCTGTCCCACGATGCTTCCGGATGCTGATACGGTGAAGTCAAAATATCGACGCGGTCTCCGTTGCGCAACACTGTTTTGAGCGGCACCATTTTTTCGTTAATTCTCACCCCGATACACGTGTTGCCGACTTCGGTATGAATTTCATAGGCAAAATCCACCGCCGTCGCGCCCTTCGGCAGGGTTATTAAATCGCCTTTGGTCGTGAAGCAAAAAACTTCGTCTTCAAACATTTCCAACTTTGAATTGTCCATTATCTCGTTGGCACTTCCGGAATTCTGAAGGATAGCGATAAGACTCCTTATCCAGTTATAATTCTTTGGATCATTCCCTCCGGCTACAATATCTCCGTTCTTGTAGGACCAATGAGCTGCGATACCTTCCTCCGCAACTCGATGCATTTCTTCCGTTCGGATTTGAACCTCAACCGGCTGTTTGAACGGACCAATCACCGTCGTATGCAGAGAACGATAATTATTTAATTTCGGAATACTGATGTAATCTTTAAATCGACCTGGCATAATCTGGAAATTTGTGTGTATAACACCCAACGCCATGTAGCACTGCTCAACGGTCCGAACAATCACTCGGAAAGCAATAATGTCGTGGATTTGCTCTAAATTAACATTTTGCTTTTGCATTTTCTTCCAAATGGAATAAGCCGTTTTTTCTCGTCCCGTGATAGTCGCATGAATTCCCGAATCCGAAAATACTTTTCTCAAAGCCAAAATCGTATTTTCCACAAAATGCTCATCCTGGCTGCGAATCAGATCCAACTTCTGCGTAATAATCCTGTATTCGTTCGGATGTAAATTAAAAAACGCAATATCTTCAATTTCATCTTTGATCACGTTCATACCAACACGCTCCGCCAGCGGAGCATATATTTCCAGAGATTCAAGAGCTATGCGCTTTCTCTTGTCGGATGAAGGAATATAATTCAAAGTTCTCATATTATGGAGTCGATCAACCAATTTTACAACGAGAACCCTTATATCTTGGGTGATTGCCATAAGGAATTTTCGAAAATTTTCCGTCTGACGGACCTGCGACGAAGTATAGCTAATCTTGGATAATTTAGTTACTCCTTCTATCAGAAAAGCTATTTCCGTTCCGAAAATCTCACCGATTTCTTCAAAACTAACATTGGTATCTTCTATGACGTCGTGAAGGAGACCCGTAACGACAGTTGCCACATCCATATGCAGCTCTGCCAAAATCCTGGCCACCTCCGCGGGATGATAAAAATATGGAGAACCGGATGCCCTCTTCTGCATGCCATGAGACTCCATCGCAAAAATGTAAGCCTTACGAATTAAGTCCCCATTTGCGTCCGGATCGTACGTATGAACCAAATCTATCAACTGCGAAGAAGTATACATGCTCCTCAAGTAATTAACATAGAAATTATATCATAATCAGCTGATTCCGTAAGTATTTTTATGGAGAAAAGCAGCCCAATTTGTGTTAAAAATATATACGATTATTTGGAAAGCGAAAATGCGAATTTTGGGAATTGATCCAGGCTTGCATATTACCGGTTGGGGTGTAATAGATTACGACGGATATCATCTGAAACATGTTTCTCACGGAACTATTGTTACGAAGCCAGAGAATTTCATCAGTTTCAGGTTAAACAAAATTTACAAAGAATTATCGAATGTAATTGAAGATTTTGCCCCCACGGAAGTCGGCATCGAGCAGGTATTTGTCAACAATAATCCGAATTCATCGCTGAAATTGGGAATGGCTCGCGGTGCTGCCATATGTTGCGCGGGAGTTTTGGGACTGTCGGTATCCGAATATACTCCGAACAAAGTAAAAAAGTCAGTAGTGGGAGTCGGACATGCCACGAAAGATCAAGTGTCGACAATGGTACAGATTTTACTCAATTGCGGAACGGTAAAGCTTGACGCCGCCGACGCTTTGGCCATCGCCATTTGCCACGCTCATAACCGAGGAATTCCAAACAATGTTTCTTTAAGGAGTGGGACGTATGATTAGTTACTTAAAAGGTTCTGTGGAAGAAGTCGCGGAAAATCTCATAATTCTGGATGTCAACGGAGTGGGATATTCTCTCATTTGCTCATCCCGAACAATCAGCGAGGCCAAAGAGCATGGAGGAGTTGTGAAATTGCACACGGTTTTGAATGTTCGCGAAGACGCCTGGACCCTATTCGGCTTTTATTCGAATAAAGAAAGGTTCTGGTTCAACAAGCTGAATTCTGTACAGGGAGTCGGCGGAAAAGTTGCTATTTCTATTCTTTCGGCGTTGTCGGAAGATGACATCTACAACGCGTTTTTAACTGAGGACAAAAATATGTTCACCCGGGCAGACGGAGTCGGAGCGAAGCTAGCGACAAGGATAATTTCCGAATTGAAAGATAAAGTCGTCGGAAAAGTCGATCTAAATATGACTGTAGGAACTCAAATTCCGCAATCCAATACCGTCAACGATGTGATTTCCGCTCTCATAAATTTGGGATATCAAAAACCTGATATTTTACGAACAATTTCAACGATCGAAATTGACAACGACCCCCAATTTGATACACTTTTGAGGCAGATACTGGGCAAACTTTCGACTGGGGTTTAGAATGATCGAGGAATTAAACGCAACGATAGATGATGTCAACGAATATTCTCTGCGCCCGACCAGCCTGCGGGACTTTATCGGTCAGTCGTCGGTCAAAGAAAATCTGAAGATTTTTATCGAATCTGCTAAAAAAAGAAATATCGCAATGGATCACGTACTCTTCTTTGGACCTCCTGGATTGGGAAAAACAACGCTGTCGCAGATTGTTTCTAAAGAGTTGGGAGTTGGGTTTAAAGCGACTTCCGGACCGATTTTGGCCAAAGCGGGAGATCTAGCTGCAATTCTGACGAACTTAAAGGAGAGAGATGTGCTTTTCATCGATGAAATTCACCGTATGAATCATCTCGTCGAAGAGGTGCTTTACCCCGCCATGGAGGATTTCCAGCTGGATTTGATGATCGGGGAAGGACCTGCAGCACGTTCCGTAAGAATTGATTTGCCGCATTTTACTCTGATCGGAGCGACTACACGATCGGGGATGCTGTCGTCCCCGCTGCGAGACAGATTCGGTATTCCGCTACGATTGGAATTCTACACCGAAAAAGAGTTAAAGATCATAATCGTAAAAAATGCAGAGCTTTTAGGAATTAACATCGCCGATGAAGGAGCAAGAGAAATTGCCAAGCGTTCTCGTGGCACTCCGAGGATCGCGGGACGCTTGTTGAAAAGAGTTCGAGATTTTGCGATCGTGCACAATTCGGAAGTTATCGACAGACACATCGCCGACCTTGCATTGACTCGCCTTGACGTAGATGCCAGCGGTTTGGATTCGATGGACAGAAAATATCTGAAATGCATACTTGAATTTTATGACGGAGGTCCCGTCGGTGCAGATACTCTGGCGGCGGTCCTTTCGGAAAAAAGAGAGACTCTGGAAGAAGTTATCGAGCCGTACATTCTGCAGCGCGGATTGGTACAGCGTACGGCGCGCGGTCGAGTGCTCACAATAGAGGGTTACAAATATCTGGGGGCAGTTCCCAGAAAACAAGAATTATGTGAAGGAGACTTATTTTAATGATAGGAGCAGAAGAAGCGACAGTGGTTGCTAATCAAGGACTTTCGATGTTCAGCCTTTTTGCGCAGGCGTCGTGGGTCGTAAAATCGATAATTGTTCTTTTGATCGGGTGTTCGTTCTGGAGCTGGACTGTCATGTTCGCAAAGTTCACGATGTTGTCCAAACTCAAGAAAAACGCGAATCGTTTTGAAAACGCATTCTGGAACAGCGGCTCCATAGATGTATTCTTCGAAAACATCAACACAAAATCCGATGATCCTTTCGTATCGGTTTTTGTTACAGGAATGAGAGAATGGAAGCGAGCTAAAGAAAAAATCAAAACAACAATCGGTGGTATCTCTTTGGGAGACAGAGTTATCAGGGTTATGGAAGTCACCGTCGGACGCGAAATCGATTACCTGGAGCAACATTTGGGATTTTTGGCCACCGTGGGATCCACCGCCCCGTTCGTTGGATTATTCGGTACAGTATGGGGAATCATGAACAGTTTTGAGGCCATCGGAATTTCTCAGAATACGAATTTGGCCGCGGTCGCTCCCGGAATCGCTGAAGCGTTATTTACGACCGCTCTCGGGTTAATCGTAACAATTCCCGCAGTGGTTGCTTATAACAAAATTGCTAACGAAATCAATCGCTACCGTACTCGGCTGGAAGCCTTCGTTGATGAATTTTCCGCAATAATTTCCCGCCAGATGGAAGATTCGGAGGACTAAATGGCGCGCCAAAATAAAAGATTCGCCAAAAAAACTCTCATGAGCGAAATGAATGTCACTCCGATGATCGATGTAATGTTGGTGTTGTTGATCATTTTCATGGTCGCCGCGCCTTTGCTAACGGTCGGAGTGAAAGTCAACCTTCCGGAAGCAAACGCTCCGAGTGTCGAATCTCAGGAAAAACCGATTGTTGTTTACATCGATGCCGAACGAAAAGTCTATGTCGGAGAAATAGAGGTGGATGTCGAAACCATTGCAGCAAAATTAAAAGCCATCGCGGGAGAAACTGATTCAAAGATATTCGTACGAGGAGATAAGTCCTTGCCCTACGGCGTAATTATGGAACTTATGGGAAAAATCAGTAGCTCAGGATTTAAAAAAGTTGTTTTGGTGACGGAATTGCCAAAAAACAAGGGAAAACATGTCGTCCGAAAATAAAAATCTGATAAAAGCAGGATTAGCATCAGCGGCATTGCACGGTCTGGTAGTAGCGTTCGGGTTTTTTTATATTTTCGAACCGCGAATTGAAAAGGATATGTTTCTGAACATCGAGCTGGCAGGAGCTGCTGAAATGCAACAGGCCTTGGAGGATTACAATAATGGTCCGATAACTGAAGAGCCTCAACCGAAACCTGAAATTATTCCGCCAAAAGAATTCACACCAGAAGAATCTCAGCCGGAACCAGAAGAAATTAAGCAACCTGAACCGTTGCCCGAAGAGCCCATTCCGGAATCTGTTCCGAGATATGAAGAAATTCCGGAAGAACAATTGGTAAAAGGCCCTAGCATTGTCGAACCAGAACCTAAGCCAGAGCCGGAACCGGAAATTGAAGAACAGCCGCAAGAATTGGGAGAGGCTTTGCCTTCGAAACTAGAAGATGAAGAAGTTTTACGGATGGAAAAGCTCGAGCAGGAAAAGTTAGAGAAAGAGAGACTCGAAAGAGAAAAAGCTGAAGATAAAAGGCAAGAAAAACTCCGAAAAGAACGCGAAGAAAAACGGCGTCTCGAAAAAAAGAAAAAAGAAGCCTCGCGCCGAAAGAAAAAACGTCTGGAAGCCATAAAAAGAATCGAAAAAAAGAACAAGGAAAAAAAGAAGCGATTAGCAAAAATCGCAGATGCAGTAAAAAAGAATAACAACGCTAAGAAAAAACGAGACGATTCATTCTCCAAAATGTTGAAAAGTGAAAAGAAAACAATGGGCAGATTTTCCGGAAGCAAAGGCAATGTGGGATCAGGTAACGGAAACGGGCTCGGTTCTTACGGAGATAGCATGGGATTTGTCGACAGCGATGCAGTAATCATCAGCAATCAAATTATTCCTCATTGGGTCGTCGCTGGAGGAGTCAAAAATGCCGAATCTTTGACGATCCGCATAAGAATAAAAGTAAAAGATAACGGAGAAGTTCCTGCTTCATCTATAGAAATTCTCGACAAGGACAGATATAATTCCGACAGTGTGTTTAAGTCCGCGGCAGATAGCGCGAAAAGGGCGATTCTGAGAGCCAGTCCGTTAAAAATACCCGCAGAGAAAATGCATATATTTAGAGATTTTGAAATTAGTTTTAACACAGATAAAGCCTTAGGAGTTAAAAAATGACCTCTTTTATCAAAAAAATAGTTTTAGTGTGTTGTGTATTTGTGTTTTCCACATGTAATGCAGAAGATAATCGTGTGGTTGTTAACATCAACGAAGGAGTCATGAAGCCCGTCAATATAGCGTTACATCTCAATGACGGAGTGAATTCATTGAAAGATAGGTTTTTATCCGTCGTTTCAAACGATCTACAAAGCACTGGATTATTTCGGACAATCCCCAACGATGCTTTCATGCAAAATTTGAATAAAATCGGTCAAGTTCCGAATTTTCCCCTATGGAAGACTATCAATGCCGAATATCTCATGAATGCAGAAGCGAAACTCGTCAACGAAAAATTCGCTGTCGAATTTGCCCTTTATGATGTTTCTTCATCAGAAAAAATTAAAGTCTTTGCCGTTTCGGGAGACCTTAAGGAATGGCGAAAAATCGCTCACATGGTATCTAACGCCATCTATGAAAGAATCGTCGGAGAATCAGGGTATTTTGATACAAAGGTTTTATATGTTGCGACCGATAAAACCAGGCGGGGACTAAAAAGGCATCGTCTGGCAATCATGGATCAGGACGGACATAACCATCAATACTTGACCAGCGGCAACACCATAGTTTTAACGCCAAGATTTTCTCCGAACGGAAATGAATTTTCTTTCTTCTCGTACAAAGAAAAAATTGTTAACGGACGCCGTATCCCGTTGAGCGCCCAAGTCTACCGATACGATTTGAGAAGCAAAAGAATGATACAAAGTCTGAATCTCAAAGGAATGACCTATGCGCCAAGATATTCCCCCGATGGGAAAAATTTAATCTTCAGTCTTTCGGAAAAAACAAAAAGCGGCCGGGTTGTTTCCTCGATTTTCAGGTATAACATTAGTACTCGGCAACTTGTAAGAATCACCGATGCACGAAAGTTTTTCTGCATCGACACGTCCCCTTGCTATTCACCCGATGGGAAATACATCGTTTTCAACTCAGACCGCGGAGGCAATCAGCAGCTTTTCATCATGAATGCTGACGGATCAAACGTGAGAAGGTTATCTTATGGAAAAGGACGATACGCTACACCGGTTTGGTCTCCGAGAGGTGACTGGATTGCGTTTACGAAATTCGGACGTGACGGCTTTTTCATCGGTGTAATTCGCCCGAACGATACGGATAGCTCCACTGAAAGAATGTTAGCCTCGGGATATTTTGTGGAAGGGCCGACCTGGGCTCCAAACGGCCGACTGGTAATGTTCTCTCAGCAGGATTACGCTCACCGCGAGAAGGTCTACAGTGTTGACATCACGGGATATAACAAGCGTTTGGTAAAAACCCCGGGAAACGCCATGGATCCGGAGTGGTCAATAAAAGCAAATTTGAATTAATGGTTTTACGCGGGCGAGCGAAGATCCGTCTTTTAAGTCAATCGTGAAAAGCTAATTTAGGATCAAAATTGGAAGAATTTTTGAGCATACCGAACAGAATAGACATTAATTTTCGCATGATAGC
>CACWKL010000040.1 GCA_902761495.1 uncultured Pseudomonadota bacterium | reverse complement strand
GCAAGAAGCTTGCTGCGAAGCAAGAACCCGCCTGGGGCAGTCTCTGTTAAGAATTCTGCCAATAGGAATCCTCTTCCTTTAGGGAGAGGTGGAGGTCAAATAATATCTCCAAAGGTCGAGAGCAATGTCCTTATCCATTTCCAGCATTATTTTCTGCAGCAAATTATAATTTAATACTTTAATGACGCTATCTCTCACAATATTTATATATTGTTCTCCATATTCCTCACGAATATAATTTATTATACGTTTTGTTTTTTTTCTTATATCCCCTTCATTGTATGAGCTTACTAAAACAGACATTAAATACTTAATACCCTCTTTAACTTCGCAATGATCATCCGCACTATGAAACCGAATTCTTTTCATTAAAGGTTCAATATTTTCTTCGGACAGCTTCTCTATTATTGCTGATGCTTGCTCTATGGTAAAGTTATCTTTAAAATCATTGAATATTCTATCCGCTATATCGTTCCTATCTATTCTTGAAATCGGAAACAACAACTCTAGTTTTTTCTGGCTTCTGCATATGTCATTACATAACTTAATTTTACAATGTCTTTCTTTTGCATGACTCACAAAATCATCGATTACAGGATCACTGTCTTCAAAATCTATCATATCTAAAAAATAAAGCATATCTTCAATGGCTGAAAATTTCACATCTTTATCTTTAGCGACTCGTTCAAGATGAGGAATGAATACATCAAGCATTTCTCTACCAAAAACCGGAGAGTTAATTTTCTCCTGCCTATAAAACTTCATATAATTATTCGTTCTACATAGCTGACTGATTAGATCTTTGGTTTCCGTAGTTTCAAGCTGTTTTTTAATAAGAACATCTATTTCTTTATAATTTGAGGCTATCGGTCTTAAAGCGAACAAAAGTCCAAAAGGAGCCTCCTCCAGAGCTTGATTTATTTTTAATTTCCGAAGCGACGGCTCGATACCGCAGTTATAAATCATTCTGTATCTCGCAAGTACAATATCCATTGCATCATAAGAATGATCTATCACAAAATTACAAAGATCAAATACATTCTGCTTAAAAAATTCTTTACGAAACCCGGATGTATGTAAATCCCAAAAAGAAGTGAATCCACCAAATATTTTACGGCCCATAGTCTCAATGGGAGGATTTTCAGTGCAAAGTAGGTCCAATATACAGCTTGCTTTGTTCCTTGCGACTTCATTCATTTTCATTACGAAATCTAATCCAGGATAGTGTTTAAGCGCAGCATGCGGATTTATATATATCTTTTCTATATAGGAACCCGTCGTATTATTGCTCAAATCTATCTTCTCTTCCATGTCTATGCGCCCCAAATACGCATGCCTCTTCATACTATGAAAATTTAATACATTGTTTTGTTTATATTCCATTGGGTAAATAGAGATACATCCCTCGACATCATAACCTTTCTCCTTGAGTCTCCCTATTTTAGAATTCTCTACAGCAACTAAATTCACATCCGTTCGAACACCGATCAAATCGTTTACAATATCCAATATATTATCTTTATTAAGAACAAATTCACCTGACTCTAATTGCTTATTTATTTCTTTAATTCGTTTTTCCGCAGCCTGCTTTCTTGGAGTATTTTCTCCACCTTGAGTTGCAGAATAGTTCCGCATCAAATAACAAAATGCTTTTATTATATTCCCCCAACATCCGCATAATTCACATTTTGAGTTCTCATACTTGTATGTCATAAAAGGGAGACCGCTCACTACATTCGCCCATTCGTTTCTAATTTCTTTGGAAGGATCATTCGCTAATTTTCGAATATTTCCTGCTTGTCCACCAGGAGCAAAGAAATTCAATAAAGCAGACGACTCCTTCGGTATTCTATCCAAATCTAAAACTAATTCACTGGTATACTCCCCTTCTTTAAGAACAGATTTTGAAAAAATCGTAGAAAAAAACTGCCTCAACGTTGTTTCCACACAATCCGGAAACACTTGTCCCTGATACGTTGCTGAACCGTTCGTAATCGGAGTCTGATTTAACGGAAACGGAACAAGAGAAGTGTTTCTTTTTATATTTTCATATATTTTATCTGTTAAAACGCTAACATAATCTTTTTGTGAAGAATCTTCTCTTATTTTGGAAGCCATCTTGCTAAAATCATCGTCATTCTCCGGAAAAACTCTCCAAACATACGCTTTGATTAGGTAAGTCGTAAACAACTCAGGAATAGTCTTCCCCTCCAATGAAATCGAATTAACAATGTTTTTACCCAGACGATAAGCTTGCTTATGATTTTTTATACTAACAGATTCTTCGATACCAAAATATTTCTTACCAAATTTCTTTATTAAATTTGCCCTCTCAGAAGTCTTTTTCTTTGAAGTTTCGTCCATCAAGCTTTCAATTTCTTGTATATCTTTAGCTACGTCAGTTGATTCTCCATTTTTTCTATAATCATTGTCTATATCAAGCATACCGACGATGAGATCTACCAGATTCGCTTTTGTAAGAGATAAAATTGATTTGGGTCCCTCCGTATTAAATTGCGTACCTGTCGACGGAAACAATTGAATATTCAAATCATAAAAAGAATCGTATCCCTCATCTTCGTATCTATTCTCATTTACTCGATTGGTTATCCTTTCACCATCTTTGTATTTATAGTGTACAAATCCGTTTAACCTCGCCGCTTGCGGAATTTCAGACTTAAGCATAACATACCCAGGAATGAGATCTGAATGTCCACAAAGTTGATTAACTCTTTCTCTGTACCACGCGACTGATATTGCGTCACTTTGCCAAACTAACGATGCTAACTCTACAAAAAATACTATCTTTTTCATACCTTTTCCTCTTCGAAAACACACATACCTCCGCACCACGCGAACGCTCAAAACACACTACACATTCAATTTTTCGATACAAAAACTACATTAAACACTAACTAAGCGTACAACTATCATGTGACAAATTATTTTGCAAGATTTATTTTCATTTGTTTTTTAATTTCCAGGAACAAAAATTAAGCTCTTGCGTTGATGTATAAGGGAGATACCTTCGGTTCGTATTCTGTTAATTCAAGAAAATTTTTTGCATTTTTATAATCTTTGATCTCAAAGAATTCGCGCTCGGTATTTTGTAGAATTTCGTTAATTTTGTCTCCTGCCAGAGGAAAATTTTGCGTTGAATCAAGCGCTTCCTCCAGAGAGTCATACGGGCTGACGCCGAAATTTCCAGTCGCGAAATCGTGAAAATACACCTGGTTTTTCTCACTTTTAATGACTGCGACAAGATTATTCTCCTGTCCGAAAGTTTTTCCGAAAAGATTTTTTATAACTTGGAAATAGCTTGCGCATACGGCCGGAATATTCAGAGCAAGAGACAATCCTTTGACAAAACTTTGGGCAGTGCGGATTCCCGTAAAAGATCCGGGACCGGACACAGTGATGATTCGATCAATTTTTTGCAAATCGATTTTGTTGCGCACGCAAAGATCCTGAGCCAACTTCATCAAATAGGTCGGAGCGTTGACATTTTCATTGACCTCGAACAGCTGTCCCTCAAATTTTACTGCGATCGAACATCTTTTCAGATCTGCAGTAACTGCTAAAACATTACTCATACAACACCACTTCGCTATCTTTTATTCCCAATTTGATTTTTCCTCCCAACAACTCTTGAGCAGAATTTCCGAAAACATCTTGGCGCCATCCTCGCAAAAATTTCACCGATTGATCGCCATTAACAAACCGAAATAAATCTTTAACCGAGGCAATCATGACCGGCGCGACATTATGCTGCTTTGATTTTATATTTAACAAAGTTTTCAGCAAATCGATCGACGGATTTCTGTCTGTTTGAAATTTTTCCGGAGAAAAATCCTCCGCCACCGTCTCGGCGTAATCCAGGAACTCTTTATCATCAACCAAATTTCGCGAATTTTTCAGATTTCGGATATATTCAATTCCCTTTTTGCAAATCGACTTGATAAGTCGATCGCTTACCAAAATCTCAGAAGCAATTTTTTTCTCTTTCGACTTCTCATCTCGCCAACTGAGAAGTTTGTGAAGCAATGGATAACTTGCCTCGTTCAAAGAATCCTCCAGCGAATTTTTTTCCATCAACTGAGACATTTCATCGTCGAGCCAATTTTCGCGATGCAATTTCTTTAGTTGCGCGATCTGCTTCTGATAGACTTTTCGCAGATATGTCACATCTTCCGAAGCATAGGCCAATTGCTTTTTGCTGAGAGGCCTCTTGCTCCAATCGCTCATTCCGTAATTTTTCTTCAACTTCTTGTTTGTGTATTGCAGAACGATGGACTGATAACTAATATTTTCCTTGGTACTCAGAACCATTTCATAAAGCTGCGTGTCATAAAAATTCTTTGTTTCGAGCCCGTAATTTTGCAAAATCTCAATATCCTGCCGAGCACAATGAAAAACTTTTTTCAGATTTTCGGCAGAGAAAAATGGCCTCAAAAAATCCAAATCTACGGAAACGGGATCAATCACATAATTTTCGGACTTGGTCGCAATTTGCAAAAGGCACAGCAGCGGCAGTTGATTTTCTTCACGAATAAACTCGGTATCGACGGTGATAAAACCCTGCTCGCTACGAAGACCCGTCTCTAATTTTTGAACTGTTTCCTCCGAATTAACCAAAATCATATTCAGAAGCAACCTCGTTGTAAATTTCGAGAAGATTTTGCAAAAAAGATTTCAGATCTTCGGACTCGATCGTCGGACCACACCAAATTCTGATGTGAGGCTCAGAAGCCAAAGCGTGTCCGAGAAAATCATATCCGCACTGTCTGTCAGAAGCCAAATCCCGAATTTTATGTAAAAACTGCCACTTTCGATCTTTCGGAAGCTGCCAATATTTTTCATTGTTGATGTCCAAACAAGCTATGTGATGCGCTCGAAACTTTTCCTCGACCAAAAACCTGAAAACATTTTGAGATTTCAGCCATTCGTGGACTGTATTGTAGTTATCCTCGACCTTGCTCATCAGAAACGGCAGCCCACCGGCATGATCCGCCCAAATCAAAGTTTCGTAAAAATCTTGAAAGCACATCAACGACGGAGTATTGATCGTAGCTCCGTCAAAAAAATCCACATTAATCTGTCCGTCATTCACAATTCCGAAAATTCGCGGAATAGCTCGACTCGGACGAAAATTTCTCAGTCGATCAACCGCGCGCGGACTTAACACCACGGTACCGAATCCGCCTTCGCCTCCCAACGCTTTCTGCCAAGAGAAAGCCACGGCATCCAATTTTTTCCAATCGACATCTATGATAAAAGCTCCCGACGATGCGTCGCAAACCGTCAATCCCTCGCGATTTTTCGGAATCCAACTGGTATCATGAAATGAGACACCCGAAGTTGTTGAACTGAGACAAAAAACCACATCATGCGAAAAATTCGCTCTGGTCACATCAGCTATTTTCGGAAATTCTTCGCAAATCAATGTCGTGTTCGGAATTTTCAGCTCCTTAACAACGTCGTGCGCCCAGTGATTACTGAAAACGCAATAAGCAAGAACGTCCACGGGCCTCGCTCCCAGCAAATTCCACATCAGGAGCTCCATACCTCCTGTACAGGAAGCAGCGCAGGTTCCCACCAAATAATCATCGGGAATGCCCAAAATTTTTCGCTGAAGTCGAACCGTCTCCCGAATCAGCGCTAATCCTTCTTTTGATCTGTGGGACCTCCCGGCAAGAGAGAAACTCGGAAAACTCCAACCTTTGCGCTTCGCACAAGGACCAGACCCAAAACATTTACTTTCCATTGAACTCAACCGTTACTTAACGGAATCCGACAACTTAGAGAAATAATTCTTCAACGAACTGAACCGAGCTTTGCTAGAAACACGCTTAGGATTGTCTGCAACAATCATTTTTACACGCATCGGGTTGAGGTTAACCCTGTTACGGGCCAACTCCAGATGCAGATGCGGACCCGTCGCTACTCCCGACGAACCGGAATAGGCTATTAGCTGTCCCTTTTTGACCCTAGCCCCGGAACGAACTGCGTACCTACTCAAATGAGCATACCTGCTGGTGTACCCATTTTTATGTTTGATGTCAACGCATTTTCCATACCCGGAATACCTCGACGCACGAGTCACAATTCCGTCGTAAATCGCATAAATAGGAGTTCCGTAGCCAGCAATTAAATCAACTCCGGCGTGTCTTTTGTACCTTTTTGTAACCGGATGAACTCTCAAACCAAAGGGCGAAGAAACTCTCATTTTACCTCTGATCGGAGCAGCAAAAGACCCTCCAGATTGGGCACCACCGACCTTTTCTCCATTTTCAAAGAAATACCCCTCTTTTCCGAATTTATACACGGAAGCTTGTCTTCTCCTTGTCTTAATCTTTGAGTAAATAAGCTCGTTTTTTGAATCGAAAGCGATTTCGAACTGATCGCCCTTCTTTAGCGAACGCCTGAAATCAATCTTTGACGACAAGCTCTTGATAACCTTATCGATAACCCTGACGGGAATGGATAAATTTCTCGCATCGACATAAAAGTTACTATGAATCGTTCCCTTGATCAATTTACCGCCCTTGTAAGGTCCCGTCTTAATCTCCGCGAATCTCGACACCTCTGTTGAACGAGTCTCACTGTCTACGCCCGTAACCTGCGAAGATTTAAGGCCCATGATATCAAAAGACAAAAGCTTGTCCTTTCCGAAATATCCAGAAATCAAAGAGTCCGTCAATCTCGCCTGAAAAATAGGCCTTCCATCCAAAACGGAATCACTCCTCGAAAGAACGATTTTCCCTTCATCAAACAGAGCATTCCTGTCGCTAGACAAATCCCACAGCATCGGGGAATAAGCAAAAACCAACAAAACGCCACCGCCCAGTACTCTAAATTGCTTTGAAAATCGAGACAGATCCAAAACTCCCTCCCCGGAATATAAACTCGGTTCGAGGATATGCGAATAAATTGCAAAAATCAATAGGTTGTTTCCTTTTTTTATACACAAAAGCGTTTTTTTTAATTTCAAATGTTTTTATCATTTTTTAATTGACTTTTTCTCAGTGCCCGTATAAGATGAGCGCACACTTGGGGGTGTAGCTCAGTTGGTTAGAGCGTCGGCTTGTCACGCCGAAGGTCGCGAGTTCGAGTCTCGTCACTCCCGCCAGGTGTTTTTTTCAGTAGATTTGTCATGGATTTATATCTTTGGGACATGGAAACAGCGAGAGCGTGGTCGCGTCCGCTTTTCAAATCAAATTTTAAGAAAGATTTCACACTCGAAACGCCCAAGCGCAACCGACACAGAATTAAAAAGATCCTCGCAGGTTTTTGTACTACTTTTTTCTGAAACTATCGAATCGAATGATATTGCCGTCCGATTTTGATGAATTTCCTTCGCTGTCCAACACCGAAACCTTTGGTTTTCCAGAGCCGGAACCTGTGTCGTTAAATCTCGGAGTAAACTGTAAGGCAAACTTCACGGAAGGATCTACGAAGGCTGTCAACGCACTGAACGGAATGAACAATCTTTCACGGATTGCATTGAAACTCAGCTCGACCGAAAATCCGTCGTTCGAAACCTGTAAATTCCAGAATTGATGCTGCAAAACAATCATCACTTCCTCAGGATGGCGTTCCTTCAAAAACTTCGGAACCCGAGTCATGGGATGATCCGTTCTGAATTTAATGTAAAAATGATGACTCCCGGACAACCCATTAGCAGAAACTTCCGAAAGCACTTCTTTCACTACCGAAACCAGAGCCTTTTGAATTAGCTCATCATAATTGAAACTGCTCAATTCTTTCTCCAAAACTAAATGGGGCGAGTGACTGGAATTGAACCAGCGACCTCCAGGGCCACAATCTGGCGCTCTAGCCAATTGAGCTACACTCGCCACACACTTTGCTTTTTTAACTGTTTTACCGTGAAAGGTCAATAGTAAAGAGAAAGTTTATACGGATTTTTGCTGCTTAAATATCGAGTTCAATATTCCGTTGACGAATGACACTTCCCCCTTCTTGAAAAAGGATTTTGCGATCTCGATATATTCATTAAAGACTACATTTGCAGGCATATCTTTGAAAAAAACAATCTCACAAACTCCTAATCGAAGCAGTGCCTGCATCACCTTATCGAAACGAGAAAATTCCCAATTATCCGCAACGTTTTTTTCAATCAATTTGTCTATTTCACCTCGATGATTCTGTGTCTTTGTTAGCAACTCCGTAAAAAACTCCTCATCGATTTCATTGAGAAAAATTTCCTCACTAAGTAGGATTTTCGGATCGTACTTTGCTTCCGCCAAAATTTTGTCCATCGGCTTTTTTTCGAACCCTGACCGATACATAACCTGTACGGCATAAAGCCTCGTCAGCCCTCTTAAACCGCTCTTTGACTTTCGAATTTTTTCCTGCATTGCCATCCCGAATCCAACACTTACGTCAGGAATATATCGCAGTTTTGAAAAATTGCAAACATTAATTGCAGATCAAATTAAGGAAAATCTGTATGCCTTCGTAAAATTCTCGCACAAATAATCGGATTTCAGTTAAAATCGGTTGTTGTCAAAATTTGTTTACTAAAAATACCAAAATACTACTTGCACGCAAGAGTTGTATGATATAACTTGAGGTAGCTAGTGTGGTTCATGCTCGTTCACGTCGAGTGGATGTGTTTGGTATGTGAGGTGTTTATTGTAAGGATGGAGATTAATCAATGAAGAAATTGGTATTTAAAATGAAAGGAGTCGCGTTCGCGGCGGGTTTGCTATGCGCGTCGGCGGGCTTTGGAATGGAAAACCGAAACGCGGAATGGTTCATAGCGGCGGAATCGGACAATCTTGCAACAATAGATCGGATGATAAAGGAGGGTATGGACCTTAATATTATCGGATATAGCGGCAAAACAGCTCTGTCATGTGCTGCTAAAAATAATGATTTGAAAATGGTTGAGCGCCTTATTGAAGGCAATCCTTCTGAAGTTTTAAATATGGTCCTCGAATGAAAAAATTCCGGTCGCAAGTTGAGCGATCAGTCTATACTAAAGTGGAAGAATCGAATTGCTGTGGATGCCGGTGCAGGCTACGAGAGAACGGCGTTGGGGTGTGCTGTGTATTGTCAAAATGAAAGAATGGTGGAGTTACTGATAAACGCAGGCGCAGACGTCAATGCAAAATTTCATGAACTGTTGGGAGGATGCTACGGTTGTCGTCATAGCGTTACATTAATTATGGATGCCGCAGAGCGAAGGAGTGAAAAGATAGTAAAACTGCTGATGAAAGCGGGCGCCGACACTAGTTATGTTAGTCCCTGTTTAAGTCAAAGTCAAGGGTGTAGTGACGAAATGTATAAGTTCACATGAGATGAGACGAAATAGCCTCCGAATAATTTTGAATATACAACGAAGGAGTTAGCCCCTGCAAGGAGGCATGAGGTCTATA
>CACWKL010000039.1 GCA_902761495.1 uncultured Pseudomonadota bacterium | reverse complement strand
TAAAATCAGAAGGTTAGTCGAAAACGCATTTTTACATCTGAAACGTTGGCGAGGCGTTGCAACCAGATATTGCAAAAATTTGTCTTCATTTCTTGCTGCCGTTCAGATCAGATGCCTGGCTGTTTGGGGAAATATCTTGTGACGACAGAGTCTAATACAATGCCTTGTATCGTGATATTTTAAAAATCAAAAATGACTCATTTGGTACGGTTATGAATACGAATCACTGAAAATACGAAAATTTATGCTAAGTCTTCGAAATTAACAAAATGGTAATGTTTTTATGAGATATTACGCTTATGAAGAAGTATTTTTTGTTATATTTAGGTTCGCTTTTGCTTGTAAGTTCGCCATCTTGTTCTATGAGTTATGGCCAAGATGAATATGAAGGTGATGACGAAGATACGTTAATACAGAATGAAGATGGATATAATCAAAATGACGATGAAAATATGTCGATGCAGAACGGAATGCAAAATGGCATGATGATACAACAACCTGGTATGATGCTTCCCAATGGTATGATGAATCAGGGAATGTTGCCAAACGATATGCTGATGCAGCAACCAGGTACGATACTTCCTGATGGTACGATGAATGGCCAAATGTATCCTCCAGAAGGCCAAAGTCAGAACGATGATGAATATGTTCAATCCTTGGTAAATAATATATTGCAAATGAAAAATGAACAACAGAATCAATCTTTGAACAAGACGAAAAACGGAGGAGTAGTCGTCAGCAAAAATTTGAAAAATAAAATTTTGAAGTTACAAAAAGATTTGGATGAAATTAGTCTCGGTTTGAGGGGAATTTCAAAATATAATGACACAGCAGAGGAAAAATCTTCAAAAAAATCTAGATCTTCTGATAAGTCTGCATCGAAAGGAAAAAAATCTTCAAAAAAGTCTATGCACGCGAGGTCCAAAACATACATCAAGAAGAAATGGTGGAATCGTAAAGGGAAATTCTCAAAGTTTAATACATTAAAAAGGGGATATAAGATAAATACGTTATTGTCTCCTAAAAAAGCACAAAAATTCTCAAACTCTAACTGGATGGGAGGTCTGCACACCGTAAAGCAGTTAACTCGCGAAAATGCAAAAAAATTCATGCCGGAACATCGTTTTTCAAAGAGTTACTCTTCGGGGAATAACAAAGTGAAAAAATACGAATCAAGCGTTCCTGTTAAATATAAGGTCAAAATTCTGGGGACAGGAGAAGCCATTCCGGTAGACGTTTATTACCAAAAGAATACTTCGTATTCCTCAAAAAAATCTAATTCTCAAAAAAATTCTAACTATTTCTCAGATAAATCCAAATGCGATAACGGCTGTGGATCTCAATAAAGTTCCCTAATTTTAAAATCGTTTTCGAGGTTATAGATTTTTGTGACACCCGTGGTTCCTGCGGAGGGTTACGGAGAGACATTATTGATAATTAAGCATTGTCGGCTGATTCATCTGGAAGTTTTGCATTTGATTGACCATCGGAACTTGTCCGTTCATCTGTTGATAATTTGTCGAAAAAGTTGGTGCAACGACATTTTGCGGATACCCGGTAAGTCCCGTGTTGTTATTCAAATTTTGCGAAGCTGCAGGAGGTACTACATTACTGTTTGAAGCTTGTGAGGATCCGGAAAGTTCTGCGCTGCTGGTCAAATTTTTCAATTCTTCCGTATTTACTTCAGGGATTTCTTCTTCCTCATTTTCTGGAATAGTGGAATCATCGTCCATTGTTTCAGAAATTGTTTTTTCAACTGATTCCTGGATAACATTTATTACCTTTGCCTCGGAAAAGTCATGAGCTTTAAGCCAGTTTACCAATTTGTCGGCGTTCTCTTTTTTTCGGAACGGTCCTGAAAATATGAATGATTCTCCGACGCAAGTCTTGGACTGCTCAACATGAACTTTGTACCCCTTGTTAACGAGTAACTGCTGAATTTGCAGTGCAATGTTATCTTTAAAGTATCCGATAAAAACAACTTTTTTTCCGCGCAGGCTGTTTTTATTATACTTTGTATCGGATTTGATATCTTGTTCGGTTTTTTCTGGAGAACAATTGTCATGTTCCGAATGAGATGCGAGAATTTCTTTTAATAGCGCATCCGACGACATCTGGGATGCCTTCTGATGACTTATTTTTGTCACGACCTGGGAAACAGAATTTGATATGTTGTCGGCGCCACTGGAAATTATTTTCATAACTTTTTCGGAGACGCTATTCGATTGAGCTGAAATTTTTGCTTCAATATCTTGCTGTGATAGTTTTCTTCCTTCTGAGTTTTCCGCTGCTTCAGTCTTTATCGATGAGTCTTTTCCGAATGTTGTTGTGTTTCCCATGTAAAAACCCGCAAAGAAAAACAAGGCTCCTAGTGTAATTACTACAATAATTCCTAATACTGCGACAACCTTATTCATATTTTTTCGTTCGACCTCTATAACATCCAAACAAAAACGGTTACAATGCAACCATTATCTGCTAGTTTACCAGATAAAAGTTTACGCTTCGTAAATTTTAGGGGGGTGTGTGCGAAAAACGGAAGAAAAGTCAGTAATAATATTAGCGGCCGGTTGCGGATCCCGTTTGAAGTCGTCTCTTCCGAAAGTATTTCATAAGATCGGAGGGCTTTCCCTGCTGGACCATGTTGTAAGGGCTGCTTCTGAAATTTCTCCTGAAAAAATTGTCACCGTACTGAATCCAAAATATGAGAACTTTATTTCAGTGATAAATGAAAATATCGTTAAAGCATTTCAGCCTGTTCCGAAAGGCAGTGCGGATACGGTAAAGTGCGCAATGGACAAATTATCCTCTTCTGATTCTGGATGGGTTTACGTACTTTACGGAGATATTCCCCTAATTACTGCGAAATCCCTGGATGCAATGTATGATGTTGCGGTTTCGAATGAAAATACAGCCGTTGTCGTTTTAGCTTTCGATGCCGGAAAAGATCAGAATCTTGGAAAATTAGAAATCGGCGAGAAGTATGGCACCATAAAGAGAATTGTTGAAGCGAAAGATCTGATAGAGAGCGATAAAGTTGTCCCTCTGTGTAATGCAGGGCTGCTGGTTCGGCGTGATGTATTAAATAATCTGCTTTACAAAATTGATCCGAGTGGAGCTACAGGTGAGTTTTATATCACGGAAATTGTAAGGCTTGCTTATCAATCGGGTTTTGATTGTCGTTATTATGTCTCTTCTAAAGAAGAGCTGTCTGGGGCAAATACCAGAGCGGAGTTGGCGACTCTGGAGAGATATTTTCAAGATCGCATGAGACGAAAAATTCTTGACAATGGTGTGACTTTAGTTGCTCCGGAAACTGTGTTTTTCTCTTATGATACAGAAATTGAAAAAGACGTATCCGTTCATCCTTATGTCGTGTTCGGAAAGAATGTAAAAATAAAATCAGGCACGGAAATCGGACCATTTTGTGTAGTCGAGGGAGCCGAAGTAAAATCAGCCCAAGTCGGTCCTTTTGCGAGATTACGTCCCGGAAGCGAGATACATGACGGAGCGAAAATCGGTAATTTCGTCGAAATCAAAAACAGCGTTGTCCATGAAAAAACGAAGGTCAACCATCTTTCCTACATCGGGGACAGTGATTTGGGAAAATGTACCAATATTGGTGCCGGAACTATTACTTGTAATTACGACGGGTTTAAAAAATATCGAACAGTAATAGGTGAAAAAGTATTTATCGGGTCGAACAGTGCTTTGGTGGCTCCTGTGAAAATTGAAAACGGGGCGATTGTCGGTGCCGGCAGTGTTATAACAAAGAACGTGAGTGAGAATTCCTTGGCGGTAGCTCGCGGGCTTCAAAAAAACGTAAGAAATTGGGCTGCTAATTTTCGTGTAAAGCACGCCAGTTCAGTTTGTAAGCCAGAAAATGGTGCAACAATGAGTAACTTAACAAAAGAGGATGAGAAAAAGTCATAAATGTGCGGGATTATTGGTGTTATAAGTAAGGATAATAATAACGTCGTTCCGGATATTCTTAACGGATTGGAAAAGCTTGAATATAGGGGATATGATTCCGCGGGACTAGCGGTAGTCGCGGATAGTGGGCTAAAACGAATTCGTGTTGTAGGAAGACTGGAAAATTTAATAAATAAATTAAAAGTCAATCCGATTTCTGGAACAATTGGTATTGGGCACACTCGCTGGGCGACCCATGGTAAGGCTACAGAAGAAAATGCCCATCCGATGCTTACGAAAGATGTTGCTATTGTTCACAATGGAATAATTGAGAATTACAGAGAGTTAAAGTCTGATTTGTTGAAAAAAGGATACGAATTTACATCTCAGACAGACACTGAAGTTGTCGCTGTATATCTGCAAATGGAGTTGGACAACGGATTAAGTCCTCGAGAAGCTTTTCGGAAAATGCTTCAAGTAGTAAGAGGGACTTATGCGTTTTTGGCGATTTTCCAAGCTCAGCCCGACGTGATTTTCTGCGCAAGAAACAAAAGCCCTATGGCGGTAGGATTCGGAAAGAATATATGTGTCGGTTCGGACGCCAGTTCAATATCTGAAAATTGCTCCGAAATCGTATATTTGGATGACGGAGATTATTCGGAGGTCACAAAGGACGGAGTGACATTTTTCGACGGTGAATTCAATGTCATGGACAAGTCTCGGGTGGCCATAACTGATGATCTGGTCAACTCAGGAAAAGGCGGCTATTCTCACTATATGATCAAAGAAATAATGGAGCAGCCGAGTGCGATACGCAAAACTTTGCAGGGAAATGAAGTGACCGAAAATTTCTTTGATAAAGTCAGCAGAATTCTTATTTTGGCCTGCGGGACGTCTTACCATGCTGGTTTAGTCGGGAAATATTGGTTTGAGAAACATCTGAGGTTGCCTACATGTGTGGAAATCGCTTCCGAGTATAGGTATCGCTCTCCGGTAATCGAGGATGATACCCTTGTTTTGGTCATAACTCAGTCTGGGGAGACCATAGATACCTTAGAGGCTATGGAATATGTTAAGAAAAATAATAATACGTGTCGATTATCTGCCATTACGAATGTTTTGAATAGTGCAATTTCTCGCTCGGCGGATTTCGTTTTTCATACGGAAGCGGGGGTTGAAATAGGAGTTGCCTCCACCAAGGCTTTTACCGCACAACTTACGGTTTTGGCGAAGTTGGCTTTCTGTAAAAATCCTGGGTTGCTTAATCAGTTGCAAAATCTTCCGCAAGCTTGTGAAGATTCATTGTTACTAAAAGAAGATATCGACAAAGTAGTCTTCAGGATAAAAGACTGCGCGAATGCGATTTATTTGGGCAGGGATAACTTGTATCCGATTGCCCTGGAAGGAGCATTGAAGCTTAAGGAAATTTCCTACATTCATGCGGAGGGATTTGCTGCAGGTGAGATGAAGCACGGTCCGATTGCATTGATTGATGACATAGTTCCTGTTATTTGCTTATGTCCGTCCGGAAGTATGTTTGACAAGATGTTTTCAAATATTCAGGTTGCACAGGCTAGAGGAAGAAATATCATTGTGTTTACCGATTTGATGGGGTCCAAAAGATTTGATAAATCGGTTGAGAAGATTGTGTTACCATCAATAAATCAAGAGTTGTATCCGATATTATATTCGATTCCCTTGCAGTTGCTTGCATACACAGTGACTGTACTTAAAGGGGAAGATGTTGATAAACCGAGAAATTTAGCTAAGTCAGTTACAGTGGAGTGAAAATATGAGTTCAGATTTGGAATACGCAAAGTCAGTTTTAAAGCAGGAGATCGCTGGGCTCGAGGCTATGTATTGGGCTTTGGATGCTAATTTTGTCTCTGCTGTTGAATTGATTTACAATAAAAAAGATGGACATGTTATCGTTTCGGGCATGGGAAAACCGGGGCATATCGGGAGGAAAATTTCCGCTACGCTGTCCTCGGTTGGAACGCCTTCTTTCTTCTTGCATCCGGCGGAGGCCAGTCATGGAGATTTAGGTGAGATTTCAAACAAAGATGTCTTGTTGGTTTTGTCTCTTTCGGGGAATACACAGGAGTTAATTCCGATGCTATCCTATGCCAATAGATTTGGAATTAATGTTATCGCAATTACAGCAAATTCCGAAAGTGTTTTGGCAAAGTCGGCGAGTGTGGTTATATTGATGCCAAGTGTTGACGAGGCTTGTCCTTACAATTTGGCTCCGACAACTACCTCGACGATGATGTTGGCTGTAGGAGACGCTTTGGCCTTGTCTTTGTTAAATAAAAAATCTTTTTCTCGTGACGATTTTAAAAATCTGCATCCGGGGGGAACGTTGGGTAAGCGTTTGTTGAAAGTTGTGGATCTTATGCATACGGATACACCGATTGTTAAGAAAAATACTCTGATGAAAGAGGTGTTGATAGAAATGACCAAGAAATCTTTCGGATGTGCATGTGTGGTGGATAATGACGGAAAGGTTGTCGGAATAATTACAGACGGAGATCTGAGGAGAAAAATAGATTCGAAGTTTTTGGATAAAACAGCTGGCGAAATTATGACTCTGGATCCGAAGGTTGTGTCGGAGGATATGTTTGCCCAGGAAGCTACGAAAATAATGAATAAATATTCCATAACGAGTCTTTTGGTTTGTAAGGATAAGATACCTTGCGGAATTATACATATTCACGATTGTTTGAGAGCAGGCCTTGCTTAAAAGAAAGTGGAAAATCAGAGCAATTTCATTTTTGTTCGTTGGGGCTGCCGGGTTCGTATTGTGGAAAGTGAGCCGATCCGCTTTTTCAATAAGTAGGGTCCTACACGAGAGAGTATCTAATGAAATTTCCGAGAAAAATGAGTTTAAAGATGTCGTTTATACATCCTTTGATAAGGATTCCAATGAAATTATATTAGAATCATCCAATGTAAAAAAAACTGGCGATAAAGTTTTCGATTTCAGTAACTTAGTCTCAACTTTTAATATATCTCCAGATGAAACGGCGACCATCTTTGCTGATGACGCTCATTTTGTTTCGAAAGATTCCAAACAATGTGAAATGAACGGTAATGTCAGACTTCTGACAGAAGAAGGGATTTTGTTGGAAACCGAACAATCTTTCATTGATATGGATAAAAAAATTGCTCACGGAGATACTGAAATTTTGATAACTCAAGACGATACGCAATTTTTTGCAAAAAAATATCATTTCGATATGGGAAATAAGGTGGTAACTCTCATAGATGATGTGAAAGGCAATCTTGCGGACGATTTGATAATTGCAGATAAATTGATCATTGATTTTGATAAGTCTATCGGAAAAGATTTTAAGAAAGTTCGTGCTTTTGGAAATTCTTTATACAAAACGGTTCAGTATAATATAAAATCTTCAAGAGAAATGATTTATACAGATCAATACGCTGAAGTGAACGGAAATGTTGATTTGGATTTCAAGAAAGACAAACATAATTATCACGTTAAAGCTGACCACATAACGATGGATCTTAAAAAAAATGTTATAAAAAAAGTAGTCGCTAAAAATAATTTGCGAATAAAGGTGGATGAAGCGACTTCGATCCAAGGAGATTTCGGTATATTGGAAAATGATTTTCTGACGATTACCGGGAATACCGTTATATTTAATGAAAAAGGAAAAATTCTCTGTAAAAAAGCTATACTAAACATGAAAACAAATGATATAAGAGTATACGAGGCGAAAGGAGTTATAAAGAAAAATTAAATGGCGAGTAAACTGACGTGTAAAAATATCAGGAAATTCATAAAGAAGAGAGCGATTCTCGATGGCATCAGCATAGAAGCTTCGCAGGGGCAGGTTGTTTCTCTTCTCGGACCTAACGGTTCAGGGAAGACCACAACGTTTTCCATTTTATGTGGACTTATTAAAGCGGACAAGGGGGAGCTGTTTTTAGATGACATCAATATCAAAGACCTTCCTATGTACAAAAGATCTCGCCTTGGAATAGGTTATCTTCCTCAAGATCCGTCGATTTTCAGAGGTTTGTCCGTCGAAGAAAATATCTATGCGGTTTTGGAGATGAGAAAACTGCCTAAATTAAAAATTCAGGAAAGGTTAGATTCCCTCTTGAAAGATCTGTCACTGAATCATATCAGAAAATCTCCGGCTGTTATAGTTTCCGGAGGAGAAAGAAGAAAATTGGAAATTGCCCGTGCTTTGGCTGCAGACCCGAAATTTGTCCTATTAGATGAGCCATTCGCCGGGATCGATCCTTTGGCAATAGCGGATATGAAGGAGATGATCAATATATTAAAGGTCAGAGGCATCGGTGTGATTATTACGGACCACAATGTTCGGGATACTCTTCCTCTTTCCGATTATTCCTACTTGTTGTTTGAAGGAAAGGTTTTGATTGAAGGAACGCCTGAAGAGATAATCAAAAACGATAAAGCGCGGAAGCTATATTTGGGAAAAAGCTTTCCGGAAAAATAATCTGATTCAGTCCGATAGTTTAATATTTCTTAACATTATTTAGATATACGTAAAATATGAAGTGTAATTCTTTGGGATTTTATTTATACTACTCTATGTAAGGTTAGGAGGATGAAATGAATTTTTCTTTTTCGGGCAGACACATGGAAATCGGAGAATCTTTGACGCAGAAAGCGAGAGAGGTTTGCGAAAAATTGGCTAAAAAATATCGAGTGGAGTTTTTAGATGCTAATATCGTAATGAAAAAGGAATCGTATTTGTTTACCACAGATATGACCATAAAAACAAATACAGGTAATTCCTATTTCGTCGTGAATAGTGCTGAAGATCCTATCGTGAGTTTTGAGATTGCGGTTCAAAAATTAGAGCAACAGTTCCAGAAAAAAAAGAAACCGGGAAAGTGCAACAGAAAAGTGGAGATAAACACTTTTGATAATCCCGTATCGGAGTCTGAAGAAAATGCTCCTATGATTGTCGCTGAGATTTTAGACGATTTGCCTCTGATGAGCGTGAGCGAAGCGGCGAAGCGTCTGAACGAAAATCAGCATGTCTTCATTTTTGAAAATATTTCGAACTCCGCGGTTAACGTTGTTTACTGGAGAAACGACGGCAATATCGGCTGGTTGGATTACAAAATTAAAAGGCAGGGATAATTCTCTGCCCCACGTATTAACCCTTTTACTTATAAGGTGGTGCTGTCTACGGCTTATACAATGATTCTTGCAGACCATTTTGGTCATAGTAACTCCGAAGAGGAGGGGGGTGAGTTTGCGGAGGCTTGAGTCAGTACGAGCGAGCACGATAGAAATAATCGGAGAAAGAAGGGAACTACCGCTCGAATTAGAGGATTAGGTGGATTTTTTACAAAATCGATAAAAAATTTAGGATACTAAGTTTCTGATTAAAATTTGAAATCAGAAACTTTGCCGTTGCGCAAATCTCCGCAAAACTTGACAATTCCATGATATTATGATAAATTTTCGATCAGATAGAAGGATTTGAAGGAATGAAAAGTAGTCTCGTAAAAATCGGTCTTGCCTTATCTTGTTTTGCCTTGC
>CACWKL010000038.1 GCA_902761495.1 uncultured Pseudomonadota bacterium | reverse complement strand
GGCATGAAAGTCGTTATACCTCCTCGCAAAAATCGAAAAGTTCAGCGAAATTACGACAAAAATACCTACAAAATCAGAAAGTTAGTCGAAAACTCCTTTTTTGCATCTGAAACGCTGGCGCGGAATCGCTACCAGATACTGCAAAAATCTGTCTTCATTCCTTGCTTCTGTTCAGATCAGATGCTTGGCTATTTGGGGAAATATCTTGTGACGACAGAGTCTAGGGATTTATAGTGTCAAAAGGTTAAAATTCCCTTGATTTTCAGCGGCTCAGCTCTCGGTTACAACCTTCGCGCGGATGGAAGCCCGCAGGAAGTCGTCGGCACCGTGCAATTGTGGAGTACTCACTTGAAATAAAGCTAAAAATTAACCTTTTCATGTATTTCAAAGAGCTGGGATAAAAATACAAAGAGCAAAATAGTACGATATACGTAGGTCGTACTATGGTTTCGCGACTTAATCGGTAACCCTTTTGAGAAAAAATCTCGCATAACAGCCAGGAGTCGCGAAATTTGCAATGTTCGAATGGTTGACCGTTAATAATTTGTAATTATCTGCCCCCGCACACTCTGCTGGGAATAGTAGCACGAAATTACTAAAACGCTTTTAATTTCAGCCTAGAGTCAGCAAACTCTTGATTCATCCAATGATTTTCCGGGAAGCCATGTGTTGCGACCGAGAAATTGCTTCATTTTCAGTGGCGGAACATCGTTTGGCTTTGCAAAAATCGAAAATTTCATAAAATCACCAAGGTATTTTTTTACAACTCGCTTCAATTCTTCGCGTTTCCCTTTTTTAAATATTAGTTGGGAAATCAAATGACTTTCTCCCGAGAGATGCACTCTAATTCCCATATTTGCCACCGTAAAATGAGATCCCAAATCAAAATTGACGCCTAAACGCATATGTCCCAGCCTGTTGTAACTAGTATTGGGAATACGCATGGGAACAAATTGCTCAACCTTCACATCAACGGGATATAGATATTTTATTATCGACTCGAGTCCGACCGCACTTTTTTCCTTTTTCCAGAATAAGTAAGCGAGTCTGGCATATTTTCTATCAAGGTTATCTTCTCCGAAAAATTTTGCTATGGTTCGCATCACCATGTAATCTTGCTTCGGATTAGCCTGCAGACAAAGATATCTTCTCTTGCTGACCTGATAGGAAATCCCTAAAATTCGCGCGTTGAACGAGTTGAGAAATTTCGCGAAGGCATAATCTCTTTTCCTCGTTTGATTGTAGGCCATCTCGGCATAGGGAGTCGGCAACGGGGCGTTCAATCCTGCAAGCGATAATCTTTCGACATGAACAACTTTTTTGTTATTGTCGTTGGTAATCTTCTCAATCTCCGTCCCGCGCAAATGAAATGAATTTATGCTGACGGTCTTCATCGGAGCGTCCTGGACAGAAATTTCCTTGCCGTAATCATGATGAGAATGCCAGCACAAAATTTTGGCGGCCATTTCGAATGAATATTTGCGAGGATTTTTCAGCAAATCCTCTTCTAAAGATATTTTTTGTTTCCGAACTGTGTTTCCCATTTCCTTAACGTTCCGTTCCGATTTTTAACAGTAACATCCGTGAAAGTATTTATTGCGGTGTAACTGGACAAAAATTTACTGATAACCAAGCTCAAAGGCATTCCCTTGTTGTATAGATTGTCATCGAAATGTATTTCTATATTCGTTCCGCTTATCAATCCATTCCAAGTCTGAGTTGAGATTCTTTTAACCCCGGTATGACTGGACATTTCCGTAATCGCGTTGATCTCTCGTTCCAAAGATGAATTGGTCAGATCTAAAAACAGCCGTAAAATTTCTTTCAACTTTAATATTCCATGATTCGAAAAAGACAGGGAATTCATGGAAAGTATCGAAATTAATTTCCAGAGAACAGCTCCGTTTTTCAGCGCATTTTTTTGCGGAGTCGGACGATTAACGCAATAGATCTGCTTCACGGGAAGAGATATATCCACTTGTAATTCTCCATGAACGGGAATATCCTCGGCAGCATGTCGATTGGTGCAGATAGTATATGCGTAAAATACCCGATCCACATGTTGTTGCGGATTGAAATTTTCATCTACGAACGAAATATATGCGTCGTCTCCCATTGCCTCTTGAAACATGGACTCTCTCCTTCTGGCAATCCATGCTATATCTAATTTTGATGTGGATGAAAAATGATTACAGGAGTAAAACTCGGGAACAAATATTTCGTCGTTGGTTTCCGGATCAACCTCTACCATTTTTTCTATCATGTAGATCTCATGACTTGTGTAAAGACGATAGTCCGGGATTAGTAGATATTCGACCTGCTTATAATCCAATCGCAATGGCTCGGTAACTTTCGGGAACAGATTCGCCGCCGGTACCGTCGACATAGAAAAATCTCGGGCCGAGACTTGCATCTGAATGTCCTCACCAATCGGAATATACAGTGTAAAATTCTCAGGCAGATTATGATTAATCGGAATATCAAATCCGTAGAATTTATCAGGAAAAGCAAAATACTCATGCAGATACCGAAAACTCTTGAGAACATTACTCGGATAAACAAACAACGCCTCGTCATCTTCCAGCCCCACGGGAGATATTTTTCCCAGATTTTTGTAAACTCCCGCATGCTCCAGAATAGCAGACTCTTCGGTAGAAAAAATTTCCGCAAAAATTCTTCCGCGCAGCAAAGCATCCGACATAATATAAAACCGCAGTTTGTCGGGAGCAATTCCTTCTTCCGCGCAACGAAATTGCATTTTCAAAAATGTCGAGGCCTTTACCGAATAATGATTCAAATACTCCTTCGCAACTATTTCCGCATGTTTAAGTTCAATTGGCCAGATTTTTAGGTCGTGAGCCGTTCTGAAGGAGCAGACAGTTTCATCACGGCTGGTCGCCCTCAAAATCGTGTGCCGAGGAATAATCATCCCTGCATTTTTTATCGCTCGAGATATATCTATGTCGAAATTCACCATGACCGACGACGGTGTCGGCAAAGCCAGTGGCTTGTACATTACCCCCAGCAAAGCATTGGCTATCTCCGGATATTGATCATCTATTTGCTTCTGCAACTTTCCCGTCAGAAAAGCGACACTCTCTATCAATCTTTCCACATGCGGATCGGAAGACTCTTCATGAGACAAGTCCAGCCGTCGCGCTATCTTGGGAAAATGTCTAGCGAAATCCTCTCCTGACGACCGCAAATAGGTCAATTCGTGTCGGTAATATTCGGCGAGTGTGTCTAGTGCTGATCTAATCATTGCATCTCCATAACAATAGGAAAGGACAGAGGAACTCTTTTATTTCCCTCTATAACATCGGCATCAATTTGCAAATACGCTTTTCCGGGGTCGACTCCGTAACTAACTACATGCACCTGGACATTAGTTAACCGTGACTCGAACTCCGAAATCACTCGTTTTACCCGACTTTCCAAATCCTGGATTTCAAAAACAGTCTCAGCGGAACTCGGCGCAGTACAAGTAACCCCGTAAGAAAACGGAATCTTCATTGTCTTTGAAAAATCCACCCAAAACGGCGATATTTTAGTGTTAAGCAATAGTGTTAAATCCTTGGAAATAGATTCGTGCAAGTCATCAATCGAAATATAATGCTTTGCCTCAATCTCGAAAGATTCTTCCGGATTGTCGTCCACAAGGCGGTCAAATATTGGCAGAACAGCAACTTTCCTCAAGACGATTTCACCTCCCACTTAACGAAATCAATTTGAACGACGGCATTTCCTGCCGATGTATTGTCCGGATTAAATTTGTTATACGAACTCTTTAACGACGTATACCTAAACGAAAACCCGATCGTATTGTCTCGCAATCCGAAAGCATTAATTATGCATTGCTTGAACTCCTTCTTCTCTAAGGTAGAAAGTTTCCCGTTAACACTCTGGACTTTCTGTATTGTAATTTGAGGAATAGTTATAGACTTTGCCATTCGCCCTTGCAACATCGCGCAATGAACCCCCGGAGGCATATATACATGCACCTCTGTCGCGTAGACGGAGCTTTCCGCTATTTTGGTCTGATCATACAAAAACGACTTATAAATTATATACTCTATGTGATACAGCTCAGCGAAATTCGTAAATTTATCAATCTCGCTGGAAAAAATATTATCGGCAGAAATCAACCACTTATAATCTCGAATTTTCTCTCCGAATTTTTCCTTAAACAGCTCAGGATCATCTTTCAAAAAGAACTGATTCATCACAAAAACACTCCTACTTGTGCCCATAGTAGCGTACAAATTATTAATAAATCGTAAACATAATTTTTTTAAAATTAACTTTTCGTTAAATTTTTTGTGAAAGAATTGAAGCAAGTAAGATTATAGGAGACGAAAATGAAAAAAATATTAGCTTGTGTTTTAGCTTTGGTTTTTTGCACAACAACGGTAGAGGCCGGTCTGATATCAGGAATAAAAAACAAAGTAAAAAATGTCGTATCAAAATCAAAAAGTAGTGAAAATAAGGAAATCAAAACTTGGCTAAAAAATTTAAAAACTCTTATTTCCAATGTAATTTCGGATGTTCAGGAAATATCTGCAAGCGCAACAAGTAAGAGAAATAATACGACTGATAGCAAAGAAATATCTAATGCTGATAAGTTAAAATCTAATGCCGATGGTTTTAAAAAGGTACTGGAGGATTGTAAAAAAAATCCGTTTAAAATTATGAGTAGCACGGGAATAATGGAAATGTATGTCGCAGAGATTAAGAACCTTGGAGGCAACGTTTCCAAATTTTCAACTGACGATACAACTAACTACGGTAAGTTAATGAAAGTAACCAAAGAATATGAAAACAAATATAATGGTAATCTGGCAAGTATGAAAACAGCTGTTGCAGAAATAAAAAAAGGCTGGGAAAGTGATGTACCTACGAAGAGCGCAGCAGAGAAGCTAGAATCTAAATTAATTGGTTATGACGTAACTAAAGTTATTAACGATACAGAATTAACGGAAATCAACAACCTTATCTCTGAGTTGAGCAACAAGTCTGGGAAGGAGCACAAGGATATAAAAATATTAACCGAGGGAGTAACGTACTTAAAGAATCACGCAAAATACAAAAAACAAAGCGATGAGATGGCTCTGCCTTTCCTAAATAGATTGAGCAACAAGTTGAATAATACAACAAAACAAGCGGTTGATGCGACAGAGAGACTTGGTAAAAACGTTAGTGAAATTCAGACTACCAAGGATAATGTAGAAGAAGCACTTAAAAATATAAATACTACGAAGTAAAAAACCAAATTTGTTTGTAGTTGAATGCGCTAATTGAACAATGAAAAATATACCAATCCGAAGGATATGACGATTGGTATTTTTCTTTCTGAGTAAATCGATAGAGAACGGTAAGGTAACAAACCGAAAAACCTTCCCCGTCGGATACATTTGAACCGACGACTGCAACAAAAAACCTCTACGGCTGAAAATGTCACAGATGAAACCTTAAATCTCCGCAATCTTTCGCGACACAGAATCAGTCAGCAGTGCCTTATGCCGCTTAGTTTTCGCGAAAATCGTTTCAAAATCTCATAATGCCCAAATATCTTTCGGCTTTTTTGGATATATTCGCTCGGAATTAACTTTACCTTAAACTTTATATGAGAAAATTGAGCTTAGAGTTGAGAGTACGAGAAAGTAGAATGAAGAAATTATTGATTTTCGCCGCAATATTAAGTTTTTGTACCACAGAGACTTATGGTTTTTTGGAAAAATTAGGAGGTGTTTTAAATACGGCAGCTTCAGTATACAGCAACCAATATCCATACGGAACCCCCCAATTTAACACAACGACTCAGCAAAACGCGGGAGGTTTTTTAAACGGTGCGGCAACAGGGATACAGCAATACGGTAACCAGGCAGCAACGGGAATACAGCAATACGGTAACCAGGCAGCAACGGGAATACAGCAATACGGTAACCGCGCGCTTAACTTGCATCAAAACGCGGGAAATTTTTTAAATAATATGGGGACAACGGCGCAACAATATAGCAACCAAATGCAATACAACGCCGGAATGATGGGAACCCAAGTAAATTCGGCGGCTATTTTAACCATACTGAACAAGATGATTACACGAGCAACCGAAATACGAAATAATTATGGAGCACAGTATCTACAAATCTCTACTTGGTCCCAAACTCTAATTGGTACCCTAACAATGTGCTTAGATCTGAATAAATTTTCAGTTCTTCAATTACTAGCAATCCATAAATATACCACACAAGTATGCAAAATTTTGGACACCGTTAATGAACAAGCTCGAACCGCATCCCTAGATCTTTGGAAACTTTTTTATGAATTATCTGCTGCTGCTTTTGGTTAAATTCACAAAACATGCATTTTTGAAAAACAAAACCGCATAAACAGTAACTTATTTTGATAAAATTTTATATTCATATCTTAACTCGGTGTTAATATTCTCGCAATATGTTGAATGTATGTTGAGCAGATCGAGATGTATAGGTGTTTTTTCACGCCACCGCAACATTCCGATCGGGAAACAAAATAGGAGGAAGTATGAAGTCGAAATTTTTAAACATATGTTCAATCGGGGCGTTACTGTGTAATGAGTGTTCTTTCGCGATGAACGCCGAAGAAAATCGCCATCAATTGCGTCGAACAGAGTCGCACAGACAACTCCTCGTATCACAACAAGAATCAAGAAATGCGTCGGATATCTGCAATGAATCACTCTTAAATTTGAACAAAATATCCAACCAAGAGCTCATACAATATGAATCATTTCATAACATAAAAAATCTGGAAATGAATGTCGAATACTTATACGGGAATAAGACTAATTTACTTCTAAAATTATCCGCTATACCCTTCCCTCAATTACGAAGCCTGAAATTAGTCGGAAACGTGGGAGAAAACAAAACAATACTGAGAAATTTGAATGACTTGCTATCCAAAACTTCACAATTAAAAGAACTATTTCTCTCCGAGAATAAATTGAAGTCTTTTCCCCATGCAATATATAAATTGAAAAAATTGGAGACATTGGATCTCAGCAAAAACCCCCAGATAAAAAAACTGCCGAAATCTCTATGGAAATTCCCCAATCTGCAGAAAGTAATAATAAATGCCGACTTGATATCTTCAAATCAGGTCCCCGAATACATCGATATGTTAAAAAATGAAGAAATTATAACCTTTCTCAATTCATACAAAAACAAGCATAAATTGAGCAACTCCCAAATAGAAACTACGATAAACAATCTTCATTTTTGCAAGGTGATTTCTGTCATCGGATGTCATTGGAATGATGAAACCCACTCTTGGATTAAAGTTTCCTCCAAGAATTCAGCAAAAGTCGTAAAGTTAAAAAACATGTCGATCGAAAAGGCATTAATTGATTACATTAAAAGTAAAGAACATTGGAACGCAGTAACAAAATTGATGGCGCTCAGCGTTGATATCAAAGAAGAAAATGCCAATTCTCTGGATAAATACGGTATACCAATATTGGTAAAAGCAGCGGAAAGCGGGTATTTAAATGTAGTAAAATATTTAGTTGAACATGGCACTAACATTTATTTACGAACTAAGTTTAAAAATACAGCGCTGATGAACGCATCTTTATTTGGCTATTTGGACATTGTAGAATATTTGGTTGAGCAAGGAGCAAATGTTAACGATCAGAACGTGGGAGGAGAAACGGCATTGATGAGAGCCGCAGGACAGAAGCATTTGAACATTACAAAATATTTGATTCAAAATGGAGCCCACATTAATATGCTGGACAGATTCGGTAATACGGCACTAATGAAGGGAGCGTATCACGGCTCTTTAAGTATTGTGAAATACTTGATTAAACATGGTGCAAACATTAACGCTCAGAACGACAGCGGAAATACAGTACTGATGTGGGCAGCCCTGGCGGGACAACTGAATATAACAAAATATTTGATCAACAGCGGCGTGAATATCAACGAACAAAATAAATACGGCGAAACAGCATTGATGAGGGCTATTAAAGAAGAACAATTAAAAGTCGTAAAATGCCTGGCAGAGAATGGCGCAGACGTCAGCATAACTGACAACAACGGCAACACCGCGTTGTATTTCGCCCAGGAACGACTTAAAAAATCCAGAAACGAGGATATGCAGAAATATCTAGAATTAGTGGAATTATTGGAAAATTGTCAAAAAACTGCACCGCCATTGAAAAAATCTCTCTAACAATCAAAATGGAAGAAATCGAAGATATAGCTGCAACGATCGCCCTATTTCTCAATTCAAGAAAATCAGCTTGAAATAATTCTTTTTTCGCTTCGGCGGCAACTTTTAACATCTCGACTACTTTATTATGACTCGCCTCTATCGCGTAATCCAGAGCAGCCTTTCCATCTTTAATTCTTGATATTCAGTCTCACTAATTAAACTAGTGGCTTACCTATCTGAGAGTTAATTTTTCGTAAATTTTTGATAATTTTTTATAAATTCTTTACACTTGCCAGATATGACTGCAAAACTCAAGACTCTACACGGAACTCGATTTTCGTGATATCTAAGATTCGCACGAGTTCGAACTAACTGCCGGCTCCAGCGGCTTTTGTATCATCCTTTGACATAACAAAGTTCCCGATCAAGTTTTCCAGATTGACAGGCCCCGTTGTACGTTCGATTTTCTTTATCTCTCCTCGACGTAAGCACTTTGCTTCTTATTTCTGATACGTACATCATTAAAAATACTCTTCAGTTTTTGTAAAACCTTACTGGAAGCGGTCGACGGTTTAACATCTTCTCGAGACTTCCAATTTAATCTCACGAAATATGCCGCCTTATCCTTATCTATAAAATCATGTTGAACAACATTAACTCTCGGAATTTGTTCGACCAAATCTTCAAGACGATACGAACCTTTATATAACTTTCCCCCATTTAACTTACTCGTTAAATAACGAATACCGAATTCACTAGACTCTGTCGTCACGAGATATTTCCCCAAACAGCCAGACATCTGATCTGAACGGCGGCAAGAAATGAAGACAAATTTTTGCAATATCTGGTTGCAACGCCTCGCCAGCGACAAAACCTGCGATGCGTGTTTTCCAGCCTCCATACGACGCCGGAAGGTCCCTCCACGGCGCTCCCGTTCGCAAAATCAAAATACCGCATTTATAAATCTGCGGTTATCTTGTGCGCAACCTCCCCAGCTTCCTTCCCTGCCAGGTAGCAACGGCTCTAATTTGCTCCAAAATTCGTCAGATATGTCGTGCCTGTGGACGTCTTTGCTTTTCATTTTTTTTCCTATCACAATTCTTTTTAGTATATCACAAATTTCGTGACGACACTACCTAATAAGAGATTTGCTTTTAAATTTACCTACCAACCAAATAGTAGTACGTGTTCCATGATATCGGACTTCACAAAACTAGAAATGAAAAATGTGTATTTGTGTTTTTATTGAAAACCATATTTGTGTAAATCCATAAATATTTATCTATGTTTTTGTGGATTTAAAAAAGTTTAGGTTTATTAGCTACTCGAAAAACTTTTAATTTTTATGAAATTTTCGAGTGTTAGAAGAGAGTTTTTTTGTAATTGCGGAGATTGAGTGTTATAATATCCGCATAGTTTGCGGAGATTGATCGCGTGTATATATACAAAAATCATCAATGGCCAAAGTTCTTTTGGAAGGTAGAAGTAGTTCTTAACAACTTAGCAGAAGTAAAAAAGGCTCAAGGATATCT
>CACWKL010000037.1 GCA_902761495.1 uncultured Pseudomonadota bacterium | reverse complement strand
CTGGAGCTATTTAAAGAAAAAAATCGGGGCTTTAAAACAAAAATTCGAATCTATTTTTGATGCTATCCAATACGTATTAGCAAATTGAAATATGTATAAAGCCTAAACTACAATAAAGGAGCAAAACCTTCCTTATTTTTTGCCTTAATATTTGCGCCATATTCTATTAAACGTCGTATTATAACCTTGTTTTTGTGAATTGCTGCCCAATGTAAAGGAGTATTACCGAATATATTATCTCTCACATTAACATCAGCGCCATGTTCTAACAAACATTTCACTATAACTTCGTTATTCTTAAACGCTGCTTGATGCAAAGGTGTACTATTATTTTCATCCCTCTCATTAACGTTCGCACCATATTCTATTAAACATTTCGCCATAACTGTATTGTTATTCATCACAGCCCATTGTAAAGGTGAGATGCTGTTTTTTGTTACGTTAACATCTGCACCGTATTTTGTTAAGTACTTCACTATAGCTTCATTGTTATTGAATGCGGCATAGCCTATAGGCGTATTACCATTTTTGTCTTTCGCATCAACATCTGCACCGTATTTTATTAAATACTGTGCTACAGTGGTACAATTATGCATTGCTGCTAATAGAAGAGGCGTTTCACCTAGTTCGTTTTTTGTATCGATATTTGCTCCATGATCTATCAAATACTTGATCATGTTCTCATTTCTACATATTACGGCTGACTGCAAAGAAGTCTTACCAAATCTATCTTCTGCGTTAATATCCGCGCCGTACTCCGCCAAATATTTCACGATCGCATAATCATTTGCAGACGCCGCTCGTAACAAGGGAGTAGTACCATATTTATTTCTTATATCAATTTTTGCTCCGTGTTCTACTAAATATTTCACAGTATCGATATTGTTATGAAACGCAGCGATATGCAGAGGAGTATTATCATCTTCGTCTCTTTCGTTAACATCTGCGCCGTGTTCTACCAAATATTTTACTTGATCCCGATCGTTTGAATATACAGCAGATTGTAACGACATTGAGTTATCTAAATCTTTCGCATTAACACTCTCATCGTGATTTTCTGTTGTAACACTTCGTTCATTATCGCAGCTATTTTTTAACGAAATCTTTACTACAATACCTGTCAAAATGATTACCAAAACAGCTAAAATTAAAACTTTTTTCATTACAAAAACTACACTAAACTAGTAACAATCAGCAACATGTATATTACACGGTAAACTGATTTTCAAAGGTCCTCATAACACAAAATATTTTTATTTTTCTGGTACAAAAAAACTAACTGAGCGTAATGATATCATACGGTGAATTTGGTGTCGAGCATCATTTAATAATTTTGAAGGCTGAAATTAAGTATTTGGAGATTTAACAAGGTTCTAGACGTTTGCGTACAGTGCATTTTTGATTATTAATCACCAGAGAGCGAGGCTTATTCGGTAGTATGGTCTTGTATAAACAGCCCATATGTGATACTTGAGAATATAGGTTATTTAGATGTGTTGGTGAAAAATGAGTTTAGTTAAAACTGTTGCTACGGTCGGTGGGTGGACTTTGGTTTACCGATTGAGTAGTTTTGTGAGAGATATTCTTCAAGCGAGATATCTGGGAGCGGGGATGTTCGCAGATGTATTCGCTCTTGCTTTTAAATTTGCGAACATTTTGAGGAAGATATTTGCGGAGGGAGCATTCAATGCGTCGTTTCTGCCGATTTTTTCCAACACATTAAAGGATAAAGGTGAAGAAGAGGCCAGGAAGTTAGCTTCCCAGACATTCACGTGGTTAATGTTTTTTGTTTCGTTTCTTATGATTTTGTGCTTGATCTTTTTCCGGGAGATTATGTCAGTTTATGGTAGAGGGTTTGAGCCGGGAAGCGAGGGAAGCGAGCATTTGATTGTTGTCGGTCGTATTTGTTCTTCATATATTGGCGCATCGTTTTTAGTCGCGCTGTTCGGAGGTATTTTAAACACGCTCAATCGGTTTGCCATGCCGGCTGCTGTTCAGGTTGTGTTGAATCTATCGGTGATAGTTGCCCTTTTGTTAGGACCTCTTAGGTTTCCGAGTGTTGCGTATACTATGGCATGGGCGACATTTTTTGCCGGATTCATTCAGCTCATGATTTTATGGTTGAATGTTCGTTGCTGCGGAATGAAAATTTGGTTTGATTTTTCTCCGGTGATGGAGGGGGTGAAAGTATTTTTCAAAAAATTAGTTTCCGGAGCAATTGGAGCGGGAGTTTGGCAGTTGAATGTCGTGATTGATTTTTCCGTTCTTACTTTATTGCCGACGGGGTCAGCGACTTACTTCTATTTGACGGATCACGTGAATCAATTTCCGATAGGAATTTTGGGAATCGCTTTTAGTACGGCATTGCTTCCTCCCTTGACTAGAGCTATCCATGTTAATGATAAAGAAGGCGCTCAAAAACAAATGGGACTGGGATTGCTCTTTGCTTTTGTGTTTACATTACCAGCGGCGGTGATTTTGATGCTTTTGAGTGAGCCTATTACAGGAGCGATCTACGGACACGGAAAGTTTACTGCCGAGCACGTAACTGCGGCGGCTCCCGCGCTGACAGCTTTTGCTTTCGGACTTCCGTCCTACATGATGACAAAAGTATTTTCAACGACGTTCTTTGCTCACAAAGATACCAGAACGCCGCTGATAGGTGGAATGATTTCTATTATTTCCAATCTGTTGTTTATTTTATTTTTGGTTCCTTATATGAAGCACGTCGGGGTGGCTTTGGCGACCTCGCTATCCGCTTGGTGTAACGGATTGTATTTGATATTCAAGTTAAAAAGTTTGGGCACGGTAAAGATTGAGAAATCCGTAATTTTGGACTGTATAAAACAAGTAATAGTCTCTGTTGTGATGTTGCTTTCCATATATGGAATGAATATTTTTGCGAAATCCTATTATATTCAGGGAGGAGATCTGAGGAATATAGCGGTGATTTCCGTGGTTGGGATCAGTCTTTTGGTATTCTTCATAGTCGGGAAGATTTTAGGGATTTTTAAATTTCTTCAAGATGTTAAGACCTTGAAATAGGCGTAAATTCCGATGGCGGTTGTTTTTTCGGTTATTATAGTTTTACAAATATTAGCAGGGTATTTTTGCGCTAAAGTTGTGCAATATTTAACAAAAAAAGTATGGTTGGGTTTTCTGGCCATGCTTTTTGCTTTGGTTCCCGCTGTATCTATTTATCTGAAGAAATCATTAATTCACTGTGAATGGTTTACAAACGGATTTTGCTATCTCGGATATATTTATCTGGGATTCATTTTATATTTTCCGGTGTATTGTATTGCTGTATTTGTATTTCATAAGTTTTATAAAAAAATCAGTTTGAAAAAACTTTTGTCGGCGGGATTTGTTTTGGTTCCGATTTTTTTGTTTGGCGGATATTTAAATGCGATAAACCCTCGGCTGAAAACTATCAATATTGAAGGTAGTTCTGATCTGAAGATTTGTTTTGTTTCGGATATTCATGTCGGTTGTATCAACACAAAACACATACTCAATAGAGTTGCAGACTGTATAGACAAAGCAAATCCGGATGTCGTTATTTTAGGCGGAGACGTGTTGGATATCGAGGCGCTGAAGGTGTATGAAAAAACCTTCGTGGATATAATGCGCGACAAAATAACATCGAAATATAAGACCTATACAGTGATTGGAAATCATGAAATTTACGCCGGAGTGGAAGATTGCGTCAGGTTGCTGAAGCAAGCAGAAATAAAAATTTTGATTGATAAAGCTGTTGAGGTGAAAGGGTTTAATATCGTCGGGCGACTTGATCGAACGGTTCTCCAGAGAAAATCTTTATCGCAAATTGTTGCGAATAATATGAAGAATTTAATAGTCGTTGATCACACTCCATTTGCAATTGAGGAGTCGGCTGACCATCACGCGTTGTTGCATTTGTCGGGACATACTCACGCCGGGCAGATATTTCCTATGAATTTTGTGGTAAATTATATGTTCGGTCCTACGGGAGATTTGCGGAAAGTTAAAAATACTTATGCATACATCACAAACGGAGCAGGATTTTGGGGACCTCCGTACCGTGTAGGAAATATTCCTGAAGTTGTTCTGATAAATATTCTCAAAAGAAAATAGTCGTCAAGGAGTGGTCCTTATTTTTTAGCCACGCGTAGGCAGTTTTCATGGTGTTTTCTATGCTTCTCCGACTGCTTCTTGAAATAAGGAATTTATCGAAAAATTCGGAATCTGTTTGTCAGAAAGCAGCATTTTAAAATAGTGATAGAACCTGTCGGATTCCTCGCAAATTATATCAATTAAAGATTCGAAGGAATCCTGATCGAACAGAAAAGAATGAGCGAAAGGGAAACTCAAGCTATAGACTAATCGATTATCAACAGAAATCAAATCGAAATGTCCAAGCCATATTCTCTCATTTGCTTTTACGATGGAATCTTCTATTACTGCGAGTCGATCGTCGGGACAAATCAAATCCAAATCATTTGAAAAATGCAGAATGTCATACTCCGGCTTCAGTAAAATCGACAAACTGTAATTCGGAGATAAAGACACAGCCAGTTCATTATCATCTATACGGCTGAAATTATAATCCAGCTTCTCAAAAGTTTCTTCAGCTATGTCGATAACGTTATTCACATTAAATTCCACAATTTCCTCTTAGAGATTAACATAAAACTATTCATTAAAAAATTAGTTTGTTTTAAAATGACAGTAAGTCTTTGGGAAAAGGGATTTGTATGATTTGTGATTTTTCTCCGATAGCCTTTCATGTTTTTGGATTTCCGGTTCATTGGTACTCGTTTGCATATATTTTCGGAATAATTTTTGCGTTTAAATTGACGGAATTTTTGATAAAAAAATCGGAATACGCTATCGATTCGAAGCTTTTAGATGATTTCGTTGGTGTTGTGGTTTTGGGAATTATTCTCGGAGGGCGACTAGGGCATGTTTTGTTTTATGATCCCTGCTCTTATTGGAACGAACCGATGGAGATTTTCAAAATTTGGAAGGGCGGGATGTCGTTTTTCGGTGGATTTATTGGAATAGTTATAGCTACATATTGGTTCTGTAAAAAACATTATTTGAATTTTTTGAGCTTTATTGATCACTGGTCAGTCGGAGTTCCAATCGGGCTGTTTTTCGGCAGAATAGCGAACTTCATTAACGGAGAATTGTTGGGAAAGCCGAGTTCGGAAATTGCGTGGAATGTAGTTTTCAGAGATGGCATTCCTCGTCATCCGTCGCAGATTTATGAAGCCATTTTGGAAGGAATTATTTTGTTTCTAATAATGGTTTTCGCGTTTTACAAAAAGCAATATAAATTTGATGGACGTTTGTCGGGAATTTTTTGCCTCGGATACGGAATTAATCGATTTATCGGGGAATGTTTCCGCTTACCAGATTCTCTTTTCAGTTGGGATCTGTTTTTCAGCACGGGGATAAATTTGAATCAATATTTTTGTTTCGCTATAATGGCACTTGGCGTGTTTTTGATATACAGAAGTTTAGTAAATGAGATTGTCACAATTAGCGGAAAAGGTTGATTCGGAAGTCGATCAGAAATTTTCTGAAAATTTCGAAAGCGATGTCAGTGTATTACTGCAGCCAATCCGACAGTTTGTTAAGTTTTCGCCGTATACTTACAAGTTGTTGAAAAAATGTTGCGGAGGCGATCGGGTTATTGATGTGCTGTTTCATTTTCCGTCGAATTTATCCAAACGTACTTCTGACGAAGATTGTTTTAAAGACGGAGAAAAACTGACTGTCATTCTAACCGTGTTGAGACATGTCGTTCCGCGCTACAGAAACAGTCCTTACAGAATTGTTGGGCAGACTCTTGCGGGAAATATAATTACGATAATGTATTTTCATTATAGAGTTCCTTACTTGCGAAGAATTCTGCCGATCGGGGGAGCTTTTACAGTTAGCGGAAATGCATCGCGCGAGTTGGACGGTATAAAAATAATACATCCCGATATAATTGCACCTCCGCAGCAGGCTGAACGTTATGTCGGAGTGGAGCCGATCTATCCTCTTGTCGGAAATTTGTCTTTGAAAACTTTGCGTTATGCCATATCCTCCGCTCTGAAGTTGATTCCGGAGAATTTGGATTGGCTTCCGAACGAGTTGAAAAATAAGTATGGATTGGTGGATTTTTCAGATGCTTTAAGGGCCGTTCATCACCCGGAATCCGATGAAGATTTGTTAATTACGAATGAGTTTCGCAAAAGAATAGCCATAGACGAAATTTTAGCGAATCAAATTCGACTGAAACAAATAAAAAGGAATCAGCAAAGAAGAAGTACGATTGCCATCAAAGAAATGGGAGAAATTTTCGGAAAGCTGCAGTTGCCGTTTGAGTTGACTGAAGATCAGGTGAAGTGCTTGGAGGATATCAAAGCGGATTTGGCTTCCGGGCGTCCGATGAATCGTCTGATTCAGGGAGATGTCGGTTCGGGTAAGACGATTACCGCGTTTTTGGGAATGCTGATCGCTCTGGAAAACAAATTGCAAGCGGTTTTGCTGGCTCCGACGGAAATTTTGGCGTGGCAGCATTTTGAAACTATCCAAAAATTGTCGGAAAATCTGAATCTGGAAATTGACATCATGCTAAGCAGTAATCGCAAGGCAAGAAAGAGACAGATTCGTGAGTTGCAGGATGGTACTACGCAGATTTTGATAGGTACTCATGCGATTTTGGAGGATAACATCGAGTTCAGGAATCTCGGGTTTATCGTTATCGATGAGCAACATAAATTTGGAGTAATGCAGCGTTTAAAATTGATCAACAAGAGCAAATATCCAAACATTTTGTCTATGTCTGCGACGCCGATTCCTCGAACTTTATTGTTGGGATGCTATGGAGATATAGACGTTTCCACGATTAAAACAAAACCCAAAGGACGACAACCGGTGGAAACTGCTGTCATCGGAACAAACAAAATTGAAAGCTTAGTTGAAAGATTGAAGACGATTGATTCGCAGATTTTCTGGGTGTGTCCTGTCATTGAGGAGTCCGAAAGTTTGATAGACGTAAATACTCGCTGCGAATATTTGAAAGAAGCTTTTTCTCAAAAAGAAGTCGAAGTTTTGCACGGCAAAATGAAGGCTTATGAAAAGGACGAAATCATGACTCGTTTCAAGGAGAATAAATTCAAATTGTTGGTTTCCACAACGGTGATAGAAGTCGGCGTCGATATTCCCAATGCGAATGTCATGGTTATAGAACATGCTGAGAGATTCGGGCTTGCGCAATTGCATCAGCTTCGCGGTAGGGTAGGTCGAGGGAACGAATCCGCTTACTGTATTTTGCTTTATCATTTGCCGGTTTCGGAAGTCGGGCGCAAGCGTTTGCAGTTGATGAAGGAAACAACCGACGGATTTTTGCTCAGCGAAGAGGATCTGAAACTTAGAGGTGCGGGAGATATTCTGGGACGAGATCAAAGCGGGTTTGATGTTCTGAGATTCAGTGATTTTTCCGACAATTATTCTTTGGTGAGGATTGCGGACGAAATTTCAAACAAAATGGATTTGGATTCTACAAAGACAGCAGACTTGTGCGATATTTTCAATCGAGTTTCGGACGAAAATATTGTCTGAGTCATCCAAAAAATGCTAAGTATATAAAGATACGATTTGGAGAAATTGTTTTGCATAGTAAGTTTGTTCGGAATTTGAGTTATCTGGTTTTGGTTAGCTCATTCGCAGTGATCTTTTATTTTATGTTTAAAGATCTGAATTGGATATTGGGTGACGATGAACTGTTTTTGAGAACAACCATGATCGGGGAACCCTGCCGTACTTGGATGGGGCAGGGAAGATTATGGTCTCTTGGATTGTTCGACTATTCTATTTTGTTGCTACTTCCAAAGGCAATCGGGCAAACAATCGAAGCGCATTTCGATTACAATATTATAATGATATCGGTTGCAATTTTTTCTCTATATCACTTTTTCAATAAAGTGAATGAAAAAAACTACGGACTTAGTTTGTTTTTTGTTTTGATATTACTTTGCAGTTCGAGCTTTGCGCAGATTTGTATGAATTGTTCTCATCCAGAAAGAATGATGTTTTTGATACAGGTACTATTTATGTATTTCTGGTTAAAAGGATATCAAAATAACTCAATGTCGTCGTATTTTCTTTCGTGGATATTTTGTACCTATTTGATTTTTTCTAAAGACTTGGTTTTCGTTGATATCTTATCTATTGCTTGTATTAATTTGATTTTCGGCTGGAATCAGCTGACCGGAAAAGATCGTTCGTTTCATTTCTTACAGGTTTTTTCAGCTCTAACATATTTCGGAATTTATCTATACAAATGTTTTTACGGTAATGTCGGAGAATCAAGGGGAGACATTTTTGTATTTTCGCAGGGATTGAATGCTCTAAATACAATTTTTGACGAACCTATACTTAGTTTGATATTCATATTTGCGGTGATTCGCGTCTACTTTGTATTTGTAAAATCAGACAGAAGAACTTTATTCATAGATAGTTTGCTTTTTGGATCAGTGGTTTATACGATTGTCGGTGTGATGTTTGTTCAAGCCGATTCTTGTAATATGTTTCCGACATTGATTTTTGCATTTCCATCTTTGGTATTTTGGACGGACTATTTATGGAAAGGAAACAAATTTACCTCGATTCTAGTGATTTTGTTAAGTGGAGGGAGTGCTTACTTAGCTTATGGCGTTTCGAGAGATTTTATTCAAGATATATATAGATTGAGAAACAACGATATGGAAGTCGTTGATTTTATCGCGGATTCGTATATAAATGGTAAATATGTGTACTTTTTCACGAACGGCGAGTCCGTGTCGCGATTTAGAATTGACGCAGGTTACGGAAATGTTCGGGCGTTTGATATTTTTACTCATTTTGTAAATTATTCATTGCAAAAGAAAAATTATTTGCGCGACAGTAATATTTTAAGGCCCTCAGAAAAATTAAAATATGTTTTTGACGATAGTATTGTTCTATGTCCGACGGAAATGAACCAAAAGTATAAGAACTATTTAAAAAGCCGGGGATTTGCAGTGATTAGAAGGGCGTACAACATTGAGATTTATGCGCACCAATCATACGAATGAAAAATTTTCTTCATGAAAAAACAAATAAGAATTAATGGTCAAATGTTAAAAAAATTAACTTTTTGTTAATATTCATTTGGTATATTTAAACTTAATTGTATAGGGAGAAAGATATGAAAAAAATAGTAGCAATTATGTGCTTTATTGCCGAATGTTCTTATGGTATGGATTGTCCAAAAGAATTGGATGTAGTTGCTTCATACAAACCTATGTACAACGTACAAAACAGAGATAGTTCAGGTGAACCTATGCAAGATGCACCCGAATCCGTGTGTGATGGAGAAGTGATGAAGAGCTTGGATAGAGCAGTAAAAATAGATGTTACCAATCCGGATCTGATAAATCAGTGGCAAGATGTCGCAGAGGCCTTCACTGGTGATGAAACAGAGGACAATATTTTTGAGACTTCGGCATCAACCTACAAGGAAGGACGTTTTTGGACCGTGGTAAGGAAGATATTTCAACCACTACAAATTACAACCAGTGCATCTACTATGGTGCTGATTACCGCTTCGGAAGCTGTCAAAAATACGCACCCATCAGTCTCTACGGGACTCTCATATGGAGCCTTGGGAAGTGCGGTGACTTCGGGGATTTTGTCTCTATTTATCGCAAAAATGAACAGCAAAATCAATCAGTTAAACAAGTTATATAAAACAAGGTTGGCTAGAGAAGGTAGAGATATTGATGTTGAGGAAATATAACCTTTGTCAAAACAAATTTGATTAGATCCTGTTGTCACGAGATATTTCCCCAAACAGCCAAGCATCTGATCTGAACAGAAGCAAGGAATGAAGACAGATTTTTGCAGTATCTGGTAGCGATTCCGCGCCAGC
>CACWKL010000036.1 GCA_902761495.1 uncultured Pseudomonadota bacterium | reverse complement strand
GCTAGATTTAATCATAGAGATGACAATTTCGCTACTTTTATTGCAAAATTGTTCTTTGCAATAAAGTAAAATCAAAAAAGATGATGGTCTAGAGCCTTTACGAAATACGCAAATCTAAACGGTGAAAGAATAGAACCTAAAAAAGGAATCATTGACGCAGTTTGCCCCGTTTGCGGAGAATCCGTTATTCCAAAGTGCGGAAAGATAAAAATGCATCATTGGGCTCACAAAACTAAACAAAATTGTGATCCGTGGTGGGAAAGCGAAACAGAATGGCATAGAAAATGGAAAGATTGTTTTTCTGAAGAGTTTCAGGAAATCATCATGTACGATAATGAAACAGGAGAAAAACATGTCGCAGATGTGAAAACGAAAACAGGGTTTGTAATTGAGTTTCAGCATTCAGCAATGAAACGAGAAGAGAAGGCATCGAGAGAAAATTTTTATAAAAATATGGTTTGGGTAATTGATGCAAAAGAATATTATGAAACATTCAAAGAGCGCATCGATGAGTTAAAAAAAGCGAAAAACATAAAGGATATTTTTATTTTGATGACTTTTACAAATGTTTCCCAGGAAGGTGGTTAGAGTCTTCCGTTCCAGTTGTTTTTGATTTTGGGTTACATAGTCACTCTGATGATGAAAATGACAGGCAAAAGAAGTGGTTGTATTGTGTATTCCCTCAAAAATTTGAGGATCACAATATAACATACTGCTGCATGTACATAACCAAGGAAGAATTCATCAACAGAGTTTCAAGTAATGATGTTTTTTTTCCTAATTTAATAATTTCTGAATTGGAACAAAAAAGACTTGATGAAATAAAAGCATTAGAAGAAGAGGAACGAAAAAAAGAGGAAGAATATAGAAAAAGAAAAGAGGCTATATTTCAAGAAAAATATCCGAGACAAAAGAAATGGAGAGAGGCTATATTTAGAATACAAAAGGAAATGAGAAACAACATACTGAAACCGACTAAATTACACGTCTCCCGAAAAGGTGAAATTGCAGATTATAACGGGAGAATTTATAATGGAAGAAGGTGTATGGTAGTAAGTATAAGATCATACCCTTCAGAAAATAAAGAGGGAATAAAATATACATACAACGATGTGTTATTATTGATAGAGTATGAAAGCGAAATAATCTTTGCAACAGCCTATATTTCAACGTATATAATTAATACCCTGGTGTATTGTCGAGACCTCTACTTTTCTGGTGATCGTTGGTGGAATTGTTGGATCAGAACTATAAAAACTACCGAATATCACAATAAGTTTCAATTATCTTTTGGAGATTTCGAGCATGAAGAATCACTCTACTGTACAGGGAAAATAAAAGAAAGTTTGGAATACATCAATAACAAATTTTCGAATAATGATAGTTGTAACATTTCCAGTTGACACCAAAACCTCTATTTTGTATAAATACATACGCTTAATTAAAAAGAGGTTTTGAAATGGCTAGGGTATGTCCATTGACGGGTAAAAAGGTTTTGTACGGTAACAGAGTTAGCCATGCGAATAACAAGACTCGGCACAGATTTATGCCGAATTTGCAAAATGTTTCTTTCCTGAGTGAGGCTTTGGGAATTAGAGTTAGGGTTAGGTTGTCGACTCACGCGGTTCGTTCCATTGAGAAGAACGGCGGTATTGACAATTATTTGAGAAATACTTGCGATTGCTTGCTTTCGTCTCGTTTCCGTAAGATGAAGAAGATGTTGGAAAGCAAAGCAGCATAATAGTTATCTTTCTTCGTTTTTTTAGCGCGCTCGGGAGGGCGCATTTTTGTATTTTGAGATCAGTTCCCGAATGCAGTTGGCTTGTTAATCTTCGTTCTTATTTATTCTGTTATAAGATTTCCTTTAAGATCTTTCATTTGAAAATTAGTATAAACTAAACCGTGAGCTTATGAGTTCTTGGAGTTTGGACAGACCATATGTTACCAGCGATTTAGTTTACAGTTCGATAAACTCCGCAAGGTTAAACACGAATCAATTGACTTATCAAAATTTGTCTCTAGCCATCTGCCAAATCCTGAGTAACAGGAGAACTGAAAATCAGGTGGATCTAAATCATCTCAACATTTTCTCCGGAGCTTCAATTCCGAGCAAATCCAAGCATCGAGTCAGGATTTCTCTTGTGATTTTGCAGAGTTTTAAACGAGAGACACGGACGACGCGGTCGTTTTCTCCGTTAATCGGCAATTCCGCATACATGATACTGAATTTTTGAGCCAAGACATAAACATATTCGCCGATGATGGACGGCTCTCTGGCTGCGCAAGCCTGCTCCAAAAATTCGGAAAATCTGTTCAGTTGAAGGAGAATTTCTCGTTCGATTTTGTGTGAAATTTTCAGTTCGGCATTTTCAAAGTTTTGATCGGAACTTTTGCTCAATACCGAATTTATTCTGGCGATGGCGTATTGGATGTAAGCACCGGTTTTGCCTTCGGATTTTGTGAAATTTTCCGTGTCGAAAATGTAATTCGAGGTACGCAAATTCTTAAGATCTTGAAATTTGAGTGCACCGATTGCAATTTTTCGAGCTTGATCCTCGGATTCTTCGTTGATTTCGGGCAGTCCTTCTCGCGCCTTATTTTCGGAAAATTTGATCAGATCTTTCAAATTCATTACATTTCCTTCGCGGGTTTTGAACGGCTTGCCGTCTTTGCCGTTGACCGTACCGAAAGCGATATGCTCGAGCGAGGTGCTATCCCTTACGTATCCCGCGCGTCTGGCGACAGTAAATACCTGCTGAAAATGTTCCTTCTGGCGGGCATCAACGACGTACAAAATCGCATCCGGATTGTAATTTTCCACGCGTTGGACGATAGTCGCAAGATCCGTTATGGCGTAGGTGTAGGCGCCGTCGGATTTTCTCAGAATCAGCGGGGCTTTTTCCTGCTTCGAGTCCTGAGAGTCCATAGGTACGATTACTGCACCGTTGGAATGCATGGCGATCTTCCTTTCGAGCAGATTGTCGACGATTTTCGGAAGCAATTCGTTTGTATCGCTTTCGCCGAGCCACAGATCGAAAGAAACACCGAGTTTATCGTAATTTTCTTTGACGGCCTCAACCGATTTGTCGCGCAATATTTTCCATAACTTCCTATACAATGCGTTTCCGTTTTGAAGTTCAAAAGTCGCGACTCGAGCTGATTCCTTAAACTCATCGTCAGATTTGAAATTCGCATTTGCTCTTTTGTAAAGCGCTGAGATTTCCGAAATTGTCATGTCGAAATTCTCAAGATTATTTTCGAACGAGTTGGGATTTTCTGATTTTAGTTGCGTGATCAGCATACCGATTGGGGTTCCCCAGTCTCCAAAGTGAACATCCCCTATCACCTCATTTCCGCTGAACCTCAAGATGCGCTTCAGACTTTCCCCTATGATTGCCGAACGCAGATGTCCTACATGCATTTCTTTAGCAATATTCGGTCCGCCGTAATCCAGTACGACCTTTTTCTTGAATTGCTTTGATGATGTGTTGACTTCGAGCAGTTTGGAATCGGAAAAAGTGACATTAATGAATCCTGGCCCGTCCACTGTGATTTTCGCAAACGCAGGATCTTTCGAGAGAAACTCTTTAATTTCGTCGGCTATTTTTATCGGAGATTTTTTCGCAAGTTTCGCAAGCGGCATCGCGACGTTGGATTGATAGTCTGAAAGATCAGGGCGATTAGAAATCGAAACCAATGTGTTGGAATGATCGTAGTTCAGCTGCCTTAACGCGTCTGCGATCGCCAAATTTAAATAATCTTTCAAATGCATTTTATCTCCGTCCTTACAATTCCAGAAAACCGCAACATTATATATAAATAGTTGCAGTCCGACAATCGTTATAATATCATTTCGATTCGTGAGGTTCCAAGAAGACGGAGTGAATTAATATGCATAGAAAAGATTTGATAGAAAAATTGGAAAAATATCGACCGTTTTTTGATTTGGAAGAGAATCAACGGAAGAAGATTTTAAATTTCGTGAAATCAAACGAAAATTGTTTTGAAAGGTTGAACATGTCGGGGCATATAACGGGTTCCTGTTGGTTGGAAGATTATGATGGCGAGAAATTTCTTATGACTGAGCATAAGAAGTTAAAGAAGTGGCTGCCGCTGGGAGGACACGCCGACGGGGATAACGATATAATTAGGGTAGCGATGAAAGAAGCTCACGAGGAATCGGGTTTAGAGAGTATCGAGTTGGTGTCTGCGGATATTTTTGATTTGTCTGTCCATCTGATTCCTGAATATGAAGGAGTACCGGCACATTACCATTATGACATCCGATTTTTTTTGAGGGCCTCAAAGAAAGGGGAGCAAATACGGATGTCCGATGAATCGACTGATCTGGCGTGGTTTACTGATATTCCCGAGAGTAGCTTGAAGTCGGATGGAGAAGTTTTGATTCGTATGCTGAACAAATGGAGAGATTTTCATAGATCTCAAAAAATCTCTGCTTAATTATTTCGGGGAAAGTTTGATAAATTTCTTGACAATAGAATTTGCGTGTAGTAATAGCTATACTCGAAAGGGAGTTTATTTATGAAAGTAGTGAATTCGTTGAAAACGATTAAGTCCAGGCATAAGAATTGCCGCATGATCAGGCGCAAAGGGCGTGTGTACATAATTAATAAGACAAATCCTCGTTTTAAAGCGAGACAAGGTTAGTTTTTTGTTTTTTTCATTTAACAATAATAGGTAAAATTTAATGTCAGAAGAGTTAGTTGCTCAAGAGAAGAGTTTCGCGGAGCTTTTTGAGGAGTCCTGCGAGAAATCTTTGTGGGAAAATAAAGTAGTAAAAGGAAAAATAGTTGCTGTTGACAGCAATTTCGTGACGATTGATGTTGGTTTGAAGTCCGAGGGTAGAGTCGCATTGTCCGAATTTAATTACAACGGAAATGTTGAGTTGAAAGCAGGCGACGAGATCGACGTGTTTATCGATCGCTACGAAGATAAGAGCGGAAGTATCGTATTAAGCCGTGAGAAAGCGTTGCGCGAAGCAGCTTGGGACGATCTTGAGAAGTCGTTCAAAGAAGGTGAGAACGTCATGGGAACCATGTTCAACCGCGTAAAGGGTGGATTTATGGTAAATCTGGGCGGAGTTACTGCGTTCCTTCCGGGAAGCCAGGTTGATGTACGTCCGGTAAAAGATATCAGTCCGTTGATGGGGGTTGAGCAGCCGTTTTTGATTCTGAAAATGGATAAGCAGCGCGAAAATATTGTGGTTTCGCGTAAAGGAGTTCTTGAGGGAGCAAACGCTGAAGAAAGAGCAAAGGTAATCGAGAAGTTAGAAGAAGGACAGATTCTTGATGGTATCGTTAAAAACATCACTAGCTACGGGGCTTTCGTTGATATCGGTGGTGTGGATGGCTTGCTGCACAACACTGACATCTCATGGAAGAGAATCAATCATCCTTCAGAGGTGTTGACTCCGGGACAGGAAGTTAAAGTAAAGGTTATTAAATTCAACAAAGAAACTAAGAGAATTTCTCTCGGAATGAAGCAGTTGGTTGCGGATCCGTGGGAAGGAGTTGACGTTGAATTTACGGTCGGCTCAAAAGTTAAAGGAAAGGTCACCAACGTTACGGATTACGGAATTTTCGTTGAGGTTAAGGAAGGCGTCGAGGGATTGGTTTACGTTTCCGAGATCAGCTGGAAGAAAAACGTATCGCCGTCAAAAGTTGCGACTGCCGGTGAAGAGATTGACGTCATCGTTCTTGATGTGGATGTCGCCAAGAGACGTATGGGACTCGGGATCAAACAGCTGCAGGACAATCCATGGACGAAATTGGCAGAAGGATTCCCTGTCGGAAAAGTGTTCGACAGTGTTATTTCCAACGTTGCTGAATTCGGATTATTCGTGAAAGTTGCCGATGATATTGATGGTATGGTTCACATCAATGATATCTCTTGGGAGAGAGTCAAGGTTGAGGATTTCGCGAAGTTCAAAAAGGGCGACGCTGTTAAGGTGAAAGTTCTCGAAGTTGACGTCGAGAAAGAGAGAATTTCTCTCGGAATGAAGCAGTTGACGGAAAACCCTTACGGGGATTCGGACGTTGACGTGAGAAAAGGCGTTGTCGTAACCTGTGTTGTAACTGAAGTTAAGGAAGATGGTCTCGAGGTTATCCTGCCAAACGGTGTACATGGATTCATTAAGAAGGCGGATCTCGCCAAGGATCGTCAGGATCGTAAGACAGATCGTTTCGCAGTGGGCGAGAAGGTCGATGCGAAGATTACTTCCGTGGACAGAACTGGTCGGAAAGTCGGATTGTCCATTAAGACTCTCGAAATTGAAGAAGAGAAGCAAGTTATGGCCGAGTTCGGATCTTCCGACAGTGGAGCAAGCCTTGGAGATATTCTCGGTTTGGCTATCAACAAGAAGACGGAATAATAATCTCTTGTTGTAAATTTGTTTAAATTTCAGCCTCGCTTCGGCGGGGCTTTTTTGTTTAAGTTTAAAACGTTATGAATATTATTTCCGCCACAGACACTCTTTAGGACGCGCTCGCTTTCCGACTTTTCCGAATTATTTGGGTATAAAAACAGTTAATTTTTAAAGATTTATAATTTAATCTGGTTTTAATCTTTCCTGTTTAGGGTATGTTGAATTTTCCTCGAAATTAATTTGTTCTTAATGATTTTTTGATATCGTCTTACTAATTAAGGAGTATTAATGTGAGAAAAAGCTACGCGATTGTCGCGATTTTTCTAATTGTTTTATATGCGCTAGCAAAGGAGAAAGAAATATCTCCAGATATTCAGGTTACTTTTAATGGGCAATATGAAAATTTTGATAAAGCTTTTTCTGGGCAATTTAAGGATAAAAACGATATATGGCTTGTCTTAGGAAATCGCGGAACGACGAATTATTATAGGGAAAGATTTTCCAAAAATTGGATTTTTTGGGATGATTGTTCGTTTTCTGACGGTATAGGTATATCCGGAAATTTCTTGGATCCGAAAAATTGGAAGCAAGTTTCAAAGTTACTTCCCAGAACGGTAAGTTATATTGCGGTTGATTTCAACGATTTGGTAAACGATCCAAAAAGAAACAGAATTATTAATGCTGCTAAAAATATCCTTAATTCGGGAGGAATATTTTGTATAGAAGATGTCTATGACAATCGTAAGAAGCAGTTTCAACATTTTACAGATAAGGATTTTCAGCAATTATCTAAGGATTTTGATATAAAATTTGCCTACTGGGATGGATATATTTCCGCGCTTCCGTATACCAGCGATCAAAGCGTAAACGAGAAGTCCGAGATGTTCAAAGGACTCGAACTGATGATTTTGCGTTTATCAGCAGCTAATTTTGGAGATAAGAAAAAAATATTTCCTAATATCACATTAGGTCTTCGTATTCGGTTTTTTTTGATCGATAGCGATACAATAAAGAAATTGGTAAGAGATGTTGTTGATTCAGCTTGGTTAAGGCAAGTAATACAATCCTATGAAACTGATTCGGACAGAGAAAAACAAACTGAGGAAGTTGTTGAGAAAGAAAAACAGGAGATAGAATCCCTTAAAAAAGATATTGATAATTTTGCCAAGCTGGTAGAATTATCAGGTGTCGTAAAGAAGGGACTAGAGGCTGGTTCCAAAGTTATCAATGCAATCGATAAAGGAGTGGACTACTTAATGGGAATTCAACAAAAAGGGGATTCTTCGGTAACAGATAAGAAGTCAGAAACTACAGAAGAAGATGGTAATGAATCCGAAGATTTGCAGAAACAGTTGGAGGAAAAAAAGAACCAATTGGCTGCCAGCGAGAGGAGACTTACCGTACTACAAAACCAACTCGAAATGATAAAAAATTACGTTAAGGATAGTACTGAGAAAATTTTGAAGTACAATAATGAAATCTTTTCCAGGTTTGAAAAAGACAAGTATCTCAAGTCATATTTATCTTATAAAAAAGATAAATTGGAAGATATCATTTCCGATAGTAATGATTCCGACGATGAATTTTGGAAAGAATACAACGGCTTTTGGAATTCGACTTCGAATATAGAAGTTTTAGCGACGGAATTAGAAAAGATTTGGTCTCCGGATATTCTTATTCAAAACACAATTCCTCTTGAAAGAATAAAATCTGATGCAGAACAAAAAGTATCAGATACAAGCAAAATAGTAATAATGTTTATCAAAAAATAACTGCTTTTCAGAAAGATTTTCTTTTGTTGTGATTTTTAGATTTTAAACAACGGCTCCGAACCGAGCAGTCCGGAGCCGTTGCGGTTGGAGAACTCCGACTAAGTCAGAGCCACTTCTAATTTCTGTTTGGAGAATGATCTTTGATGAAGTAGGATAGGATGATTCCAAATCCCAAGAAGGCCAATACCCAAGCCAGTCCCCATCTGAAGTCGCTGATCGTATAGACCGGAAGTCCGTTTTCTGTGATCCCATTCCAGAAATATTTTACGGTACTCCCAACAGCCGGCATTAGTATGATTCCGCTGACCATACTCATCATGTTTATGAATCCGGTTATGGTCGCTCCGATGGATTTCGGGAAAAGTGCCAGTCCCAAAGGATAGGCCAACATCGATCCACAAAAAAATCCGGTAGCAAAGAAAAGGACGAATAATGCGCAGGTATTCACGTAGTTGCTGAGATATACGATTACAAACAGCGACAAAAATGCACCAATTACCCCGATAATCATCGGCCTTTTGAAACTTCCGCAGACAGTTGCAGCATAAGCGAAGATGGGGGAACCGATTACGACTCCGAGATAGAGCATATTATTCGCCAGTGCAGACATTTCGGGTTTTAATCCGTAAGCGACCTTGATGAACATCACACCCCACATATCTCCTAAAGCACTAAGCGGAGCGTATACCGCCATTGTCATCAATCCCAGTACCCAAGCTTGCTTTGAGCAAAGAACAAGTCTCACAGATTCCATCAGACTCAGCTCAGTATCGGCATCATCAGATTTTGAAACATGTTCATTTTTATCTTCTGATTTTTTATCTTTAACTATAAACCAAATCAGTGCTGCCAAACCCACTCCGATGAAGCAGTAAATTCTTATGACATCAATCCAATTATGAGATCTGACTATATAAGCAACTCCCGGTCCTCCCAGTACGGGTCCTAAGCATCCTATGGACATGGTAAGGGAAGTCATAATTGCAACCTTACCGGCGTGAAACCACTGGGTAATTGCTTTGACAACCAACACGAAGGCAAAAGCAGATCCGAATCCGATTAACATTTCACCGAATCCTGCTACGTAGCTGTTGGACGTTAATATTAAAATAAATAAACCGAGAGAGCAGATTAAAGTTGCCAGCACCGCAACTAATTTCGTACTGTATTTATCAACGATAATACCGGCTGGTATCTGCATTAATGTATAAATCCAGTAATAACAGCTACCCAAAAAGCCGAGGCCGGTTGCATCGATGCCGAAATATTGCATGAATTCATTTGATAATACGGTGATAAACGACGAGCGCGCGATAAATTGATAAAAATAAAACGCAGCGAGTGTCGACCATATCACAATGGCAAAGCAACTGCTTTTTTTAGTAGTGTCATTCATTTGAATTACCTCTTATTCTTTTAGCGAAATTCTAACTTATTTAAGTGAAAAATCAAGATTTTTTGAAAAAGCTTTACTTTTGCTTAATAAATTGTATGCGAAATTAAAACGACGGAAATTTTTGTTTTCGGTTTACGGATTGTATACCGACTGAAATAACGGGAGTATGTTATGAAGTTTTTTGTAGTTTTTGTTATGTTTCTAAGTTTTTCTGATGTTTGTGCTGAAGGTCTTTTTTCAGGTGTTTTCGGTGGAAATGGAAATTTTCCCTTAGAAAAAGTGTGGATCACTAGAAAGAGTAACACAAACTATGGTGGCGCTATGAAAGTGCATCTGGTTTTAGTATATGATAAATCTGTATTTGAGGAATTGGGAAAAATATCTGCACGTCGTTATTTTAATCTGATTGATCAATTGCACAAAGATCATCCGGATAAACTTAAGGTGATTAAGTGGGATTTGATTGCTTCAGATAATCTCGGGTTAGAGAGTTTTGATGTTAAAACATATGTAGATATCATGAATGTGTATGGTGGTTATGTGTTCGCGGATTACAGTAATAATAGATTTGCACATAGAGCCAAAGTTCCTGAATATAAAGAGGTTAGAGTTGTTTTTGATAAAGAAGATTTGGATGTTTTTCCTGAAGATTTAAGTTTAGATAAAGGAAGAGTTATTGATGCTACAAACTTAAAAGAAGTGAGAGTTTCACTTTAGCAATGAGAACAATTTATCGATAGAGCCATTGATACGAAATCGAGCAAATAAGGCCATAGTTTTTCTCAAATTTTCTATGGATT
>CACWKL010000035.1 GCA_902761495.1 uncultured Pseudomonadota bacterium | reverse complement strand
GCCCCCTTTTGTGCGCGCGATTCCCTGGTTTCCGCCTCGCGCCCCGCAGGCCTGCGCATGTGCCTTCACCTAGCTCGCGTCTATCATGATCCACTCCAGTTCGCGTTCGCCTATAAGTTGTTCCATTAGCTTTTCCCAGATACCTTTGTCTCGCCAGCGACAAAACCTGCGATGCGTGTTCTTCCAGCCTCCATACGACGCCGGAAGGTCCCTCCACGGCGCTCCCGTTCGCAAAATCCAAAATACCGCATTTATAAATCTGCGGTTGTCCTTAGCTTGTCCTCCCCAACTGCCTTTTCTTCCTGGAAGCAGTGGCTCCAATTTGCTCCAGAATTTATCTGATATATCGTGTCTGTGTACGCTTTCGTCTTCCATTTTTTTCCTATCACAACTTTTCTCAGTATATCATAACTTTTGTGACGACACTGTCTAATGGTTTTATTTACGAAAAACACTAAAACTATCCGCAAAGTCTCCATATAAAGCATATAACTAAAATTATCAACAAAAATTTTGTATATTTTAGTAATACGTTGCAAAAATGATAAATATTTGAACGAAAAAAATAACGAAACTGACATGCTGCATCATTTACAGCCTCAGTTATTCTTTCCAAACGGCTGCATTGCAACAATCAAATTCTATTTTAAGTAGCATTATATATACTTATAGTTGTAAACAGCCTCCATTTTATGATAGATATAGAGAATAGATAGTGAGTTTATTCCGATTTAGTGAAAATCTCGGTCTGTGAGATGGGTTGCACTGTGACCTGGATCAGTATAAATAACTCCTAACAATCCACCGCAAGAGGAAGGATTTGAAAACCGGGATTTTGTAAGGGATCTACTTTAACCGGGAACGAAAGGTAAAAAGCAAGAAATCTAAAAAACTCACTTCTTTTATGATAGTATTCAAACGATGGGAGCGAAACAAATGACGAGCGCCAAACCTGATAAAATCCTTGTTCGAGGAGCAAAGGTTCATAATCTTAAGAATATCGATGTCGATATTCCGTTAAACAAAATTGTCGGAATTGCCGGAGTTTCAGGCTCGGGAAAATCCTCTCTGGCCCTTGGCGTTTTGTATGCCGAAGGCTCGAGGAGGTATTTGGAATCTCTTTCGACCTATACGAGAAGAAGAATGACTCAGGCGACAAATGCAAATGTCGATAAAATTCTGTATGTTCCAGCATCTCTGGCTCTGCACCAAAGGCCTGCTGTTCCGGGAATTCGCTCAACCTTTGGCACGGGAACAGAGCTTTTGAATAGCATAAGATTGATGTTTTCGAGGCTCGCTAATCACAGATGTCCAAATGGTCACTATTTAGAGGCGTCGTTGAATGTAGCAGCGGAAAAGGAACTAATCTGCCCCAAATGTAAAGCTCAGGTTTTTGCTCCTGGAGCCGAAGAATTGGCTTTCAACTCGCAGGGAGCCTGTCCGAAATGTAACGGAGTCGGCACAATTCGAACCGTTGATGAATCAACTCTCGTACCCGACGAAAATCTGACAATTGATGAGGGAGCTGTCGCACCGTGGAATTCGCTGATGTGGTCTTTGATGACCGATATCTGCCGCGAAATGGGGGTCCGCACGAATGTCCCGTTTAAGGATCTGACCGACGCGGAAAAAGAAATTGTCTATCACGGACCTGCTGAGAAAAAGCACATTTTTTATCATTCTAAAACCTCCAATCAGGCGGGCGAATTAGATTTTACATATTTCAACGCGGTTTACACCGTCGAAAATGCTCTCGCGAAAGTCAAAGATGAAAAAGGCATGAAGCGAGTCGAAAAATTCCTGAAGGAGAACCTTTGCCCTGAGTGTGGAGGAACAAGATTGTCGGAAAAAGCGAGAACTCCGAAATTGCGTGGAATATCTTTGGCGGAAGTCTGCAAGATGACTTTGTCCGAATTGATCGAGTGGGTGAAAGGCATTCCTGACTCTTTGCCTTCAGAAATGAGGTCAATGGCGGAAGCAATCTGCGAATCCTTCTTTGTAACAGCGAAAAGATTGATGGATTTGGGGTTGGGATATTTGACCCTCGATAGGACGGCCTCGACTTTGTCGACGGGAGAAAGGCAAAGAATGCAGCTGGCCCGCTCCGTCAGGAACAGAACTACGGGAGTGTTATACGTTCTCGATGAGCCGTCGATCGGTTTACATCCCGCGAATATCAAGGGATTGAATGCTGTCATGCACGATCTGGTGGCAGACGGAAATTCCGTCATTTTAGTGGATCACGATACACAGATTTTATCGGAATCCGACTGGATAATCGAACTTGGTCCCGAATCGGGAGCAAACGGCGGACAAGTCATAAATGAAGGAACAATATCCGAAACGATAAGCAATCCACAGTCGAAAATCGGAACGTTTTTATCCGACAAAACAGACAGAATCATAAGACAGCGTGTTCAAAAATCCGAAATGTTCGACGAAGGAGAAATTAAACTAAGCACTTCGAAAATTCATACGGTAAAGCCTTTGGAGGTGAGAATTCCGAAAGGCAGGCTGACCGTCGTGACGGGTGTTTCTGGTTCAGGGAAAACAACTCTCATCTTGGAAAGTCTCATCCCGGCTTTGGAAAACAAATTTTCGGGGAAGAAATTACCCAAACACGTGAAAGATATCCAAGCTGACGGCATCAAGCAAATTAAACTGATCGACGCAACACCAATCGGAATCAACGTGCGCTCGACGGTCGCGACCTACGCAAACATCCATGATGAGTTGAGAAAAGTTTTCGCAAAAACAAAAGACGCCAGAGAATTAGGCTACAAGTCGGGAGAATTCTCATACAACACAGGATCATTGAGATGTCCAACCTGCGACGGAACGGGAAGCATTGTACTCGATGTTCAGTTCCTGCCAGATGTCGACATCCCCTGCCCCGACTGCCGAGGTTCGAGATATTCCAAGGCAGCCGAAAAAATCAAATATATGACAAAATCAAGCGAAATTTATACTCTGCCCCAAATCATGGCGATGGACATAAACCATGCTCTTGACGCATGCCGCGAAATCAATTCCGTAAGACAGAGACTTCAGACCCTGAGCGATTTAGGCTTGGGCTACCTAACTTTGGGAGAAGCCACTCCGAGTTTATCGGGAGGCGAGGCACAAAGATTAAAATTGGCGTCCGAAATGGGCAGAAAACAAGAGGATACGATTTTCGTTTTCGACGAACCGACCATAGGACTGCACCCGCTGGATGTTAAAACGTTAATCGGAGTATTCCAAAAACTCATTGCAAACAAAGCGACGGTCATCGTCATCGAACATGACCTCGATCTCATCAAAAATGCGGACTACATTATCGATATGGGACCGGACGGCGGAGACAAAGGTGGCGAAATCGTTTTCGAAGGCACTCCCCAAGAAATCTGCAATTGCAAAGAAAGCCAGACAGGAGAGTTTCTAAAGAAAATTTGACAATTTCTTGTAAATCCGACGCCTGCATTTTCCCGAAAAGCACATCATCTACCCCCTAACCTAAGACTCTTATCTCCAAACATCAGGCCAGTTTTTAATATTCTGAGCAATTGCTCCCAGCGCTTCATTTAACTCATCTGGAGTTGAAATATCGTACATATATGGCGCCCTCCATGGGTTCGATGCGCAACTATCCACATTGTTATAGTAGTAATTCAATTCTACTCCTCTTTCGGTTTTATACTTGGTTTGTTTACGATACTCTATCACATATATTCGCAAATCTTCACCCCAATCATTTTTCAATTTACTACAAGCTTCTGCAGTAATACTAGGCAGTACATCTATGGTCGAATATTTATAATTCCCTTGTTGATCCAATTGATAGTGACTATCGTAATATACTGCAGACTCCGATTTCTCCCAATCTTCCGATCTCCGAAATGCTCCTACTGGTTTCCATAATGATGCATTTATCGGCAATGTCGACGCTCCGATCATCCAATACAAGGATCCGGGATTCCTATTTCTATATTTCGACCACATAAACCCGTAATTTTTCACGGAATCCGGCCTATTTTCCCAGTCCACAAAAATTCTGTTTAATCCTGCTGTATTAAACTGATCATAGTTTCCGTAACTATAATCGGGATTTGCTCCGTTTGCGTGATACCTGAGTGCTTCATATGGCTTATCTCCATAGGCTATTGCCGTGTAGTCTCCGAGAACATTGTAAAGGACTGACCAGTTACCTAAGTTGTCTTTATTGGTCCAGTATCCGTTATTTGCATTATATTCCCAGCTTTTGAAAAACTCGTCATTCGTTGACGTTTGATAACACTCCAGAGGATCTTTGGAATAATCTATGTATTGACTTCTTTTTGGTAATGCTAATTTGAGGGCATTAGGTTCCCATTTTGCGTATAGAATCACTACACCTTCAGCACCGATATCCACATAATAACTGGAACCAGACGAAACCAATTCCTCTGCTCCAATTGTAATAGTTGTTTTTGATAAGATACCCCTTCCGTGATAATACCCATTAGAAGTATAATCGATCGTTCCTCTTTTTGATTCTATCGCTGGTGCAACTACAAGATGGATTCTCCCTCTTTTACTGGCTGTAATTCTTGCACTGGATTTCGAATTGACGACATATAATCCATTGGAAACTGATCCATTCCATCCACTACTGGCCGATAATATGCCGTTTTTCCCGTTCAAACCGCTTGCAAAATCGATGACATCGTAGACGGATTCCGTGTTAGTGCCATCTGCCTCCGCAGGTGAATATGAATAACTAGCTGATAAGAGTCTAATACCTTTTTCCATTTCGAATTCTACGTAATAACTCCCTTCTGAACCATTAATTTGATCATCAGAAAACGTGAGCGTTGTCTTGTCAGTGATCTTCATGGATGTGCCGTTAATTTTAACTTTCGGAAAACTAGGCTCGACAGTAACTGATAGATCCCCATCTCCAAAAAAACAAATATAATTACCTGCGGTAATTGCAGTACTTAAATCAGAATTTAGCTTTGCCAAATAAATTGCTATATTTTTATTAAAATCAGACGACGGAAGAGTGTCATATATATCTGTTGATGCAAGAGAGAATGTTCGACCATTTTTCCAGTAAGTTTGTATTATATGTCCATCTTTAGTGATATCTTGATAACTATAAGAACCATTATGATTCTGGCTCCAAGGTGTTTCTGATGACGGAATAACACAATTACCCCAACCTTTTCCCCTATAAGCTGAAATTTCATGTTCTCCATAAGAATAATCTCCATCTGCAAACTTAACTAAGGGGATTGAACCTTTATTATAAGTACAACTATAAACAGTGTAAGGAGCATGTAATCCATATACATGGTATCGGTAACGGTAGCTATCGCTATCTTTATCTTGACTCGTAATGTACTCTTCTCTGCTATAATTTATGTTCATTTTTGAAAGATTACTTATTTGTACAACGGGATAATCTCGAAACATCTGCCAATATGAGTGATGAGAAGAATGATCACAATCTTCGGAGACATCACCATCGGTCGTAGCGGCACTTGAGTGAGCATCTCTGACATTTTCATATGTATTCATTACCGTATATGCACAACCGGATGAATATTTTGAAGCTAAAGTTCCATCACTAAGTATTAGCTGTTTGTATGATGTTGCATTATCTCGACCATATTGTCCTATATAATCTCTGAGATACTGATTTGTTAAAGTTGCTGAAGTTATTTTACAACCCACACATTTATATTTAACTTTATATGGACTGAGATTATGCCCAAAATTTGACCCCCTAGTTGAACTAACATTTTTATAAGATCCTTCAGGATCTGTTCCTCCTTTGAAAGTAAAGGTAAGTCCATCTGAGGGCACTGTATAAGGATAAGACTCCCCTATATTTACTGCCGATCCGTTTTTTTCCACATCGTAATCATCTCCGATACCATCTTTATAGAAAATCACGCTACGACTGTTGGTGCTTCCAGCTGAAATTTCTGGCTCTACTTCTAACTTAACTGTTCCTTTATATGGAAAATATAATCGTCCTTTAACTGTATCATCATCACATATCCTCCCTAAGCCGTTATCATAAGTTGTTGATCCATTGTAATCTTCGTATCTAAGATATATTTTATCTCCCTGAGTCCTACCCGATGAAAAATCAATTGAGTCGGATTCACTTGTATATTTCACATTGTTCACATAGGTCGCTGTGATAGAACTTGTGTCAGGTAAAGGGCGGTTGGTTATTTCCGCCGAAATCAGTTTGATATTCTCCATTTCAAATTCAATAAAATATCCACCATCCGAGCTGCCGTTAATTTTGTCCGGAGTAATAATAAACGTCTCCTCGGAAGTAATTGTTTTTTTATCGGTATCAGATAAAACGGATGAAGATGTGAACTGCAGAAAACCGGGAGAAGGCTTGGCCTCAGTATTACCATAACAGACTAAGGACCAATATCCCGCGGTAGGCACAGTAGCTTGCTCCCAATTAATACCATCCGTACTGTAAATTACATTTTTTTTGTCCCAATCCTTATTTGAACTTGTTGCTACAAATTTACCATCTCCATAACAAACAGATTGCCAATTACCCGAAAAAGGCAAATCAACCACTTCCCAACTAATACCATCAGTGCTATAAGCTGCTTTATTGGAACATATTGTTACAAACCTGTTATTCCCATAGCAAACTGAATAACTAGAGTATCTACTATTAGACGAAGAATCAATCACTTCCCAACTAATACCATCAATACTATAAGCAGACCTACTACTATCAGCAACAGCTACAAATTTGTCATTTCCATAACAAACTGATTGCCAATGAACACTATTGGGCGTATTAAAATTAAACGTAGTCCAATTACCATCCAGACTATCAGTGATGTAAGCACCTTCACCATACCAAAGACTTATTGCCACAAATTTGTCATTTTCATGACAGACTGAGTACCAACTTGCATAAGGCATGGCTGAGGACTCCCAAGTAATACCATCAGTGCTATAAAGATATTTCCTGCCACCATAAATTATTGCTACAAACTTGCCATTTCCATAACAAACTGAATAAATTTGACTATCAGAAGAAAAATCAGAAGGTAAAGTAGCTGATTCCCAATTAATACCATCGGTGCTATAAGCTATACCACCACTTCCAGACACAGCAACAAATTTGCCATTTCCATAACAAACAGATTTCCAACCACCCGAAAAAGGCAAAGTAGCAGATTCCCAATTAATACCATCGACACTGTAAGCTGCGTTACTACTAGACGAAGCTATAGCAACGAACTTGACCTGAGCATTTTCACTTCCGCTTGCCACTTGTAATTTCACGGCTTGTTTTTCCGGAAATGTCAGGCGATATTTCCCATTTTTACATTCATAGAATCCGTTCTTTCTGACAAGATCATCTCCGCTTACTTTTTTTAGTTTCAATATTTTTTTCGCACCTTGAATCGTTCTATCATAACTCGATCCGTCTGCGAAATTTTGAGTTGTGTCGGAATAATCTATATCTCCGCCGATACAGTCGGATTCATACATAGGAACTTCTGAGTAATCATTATCAAAGCCCAAATATGTCAGCTCGCCCGGCTCGAACCAATCAGGTTTGTTCACGATCAAAATCAGTGCCTTCTTTCTTCCGTCCGCTTTCGTTCCCTTAGACGGCGTTGATAGTCGACAATCATCCGGATCCTCGCTCGTGTTAACTGTTGAATTTTTTCCTGTCGCACTCCAGTCTTGCAGTAAATTATTCGCCCAACTCACCGGAATAAATATAAAATTTGAGACATTTCGGTCGTCGTAATACGGATAGAACGCGCCAAGCATATTGTAAATAAATTTCACGTCAGGATTAAGTTCCAAAATAAAATACGGGTTCATCCAATATTTATCACAATCCTTCTCGCACTTCATCGATAACAAGTTTGCATATCCTACGTAGCACGGGTTGTATATCATTTTTCTAAATTTATAGTCTTTAGGGTTTTTCGTCGATAATAAATCCCCCAGTGTTATTTTATTTCCATTATAAGATTGAGTTTCACCTCGGCATAACAATCCATAACCATAATATCCATATCCACCAGAGTCCCCCATTGATGTTAAATTTGCGTCGGCTGTTCCTTTTGTTCCGTACATCATTGATCCCATTATCATAGGTTGATAACTGCCATTGAGAAAATAGGTCGATACAAAGCTATCCGGATCCTTTACCCAAGCTGATCGATCAGCTCGCAGTGACACTTTTCCCGAATAAGGTATTACTCCTACATTTACCCCTCGCGTATAGAAAAAATTATCCTTCAAAAATTTCTGATAAGCGCGTGTTATTTGATAAATCGGCGTGGATTTTGCTTCATCTGTCGGTGTTGTCGATGTCGAGATATACGAAGTACCCGACGTTGGGGTATTCTTATATCTACATTGCACTCCGCAGGGACAGCATAAGCAACATCATCGTCTGTCGTCACCTTTATCTTGTCGTCCTCTATTTCTATTTTTACAGTTTCATCATCCAGATCCGTTCTCGTTGTGTAGCTTTTTGTCCCGACACTTCGTGACCCGTCTTTATTGGACATACCTACTACTTCTGGCCATGTAACATAGTGGTACCAACTCGCCCCCAATGGCTCACTGTCTTTACCGCAGTAATAGGCATAATCCTGATACAAATCTTCATCCGGTGGAAACAAATTTGAATTTATTCGTTTCAGAGAGTCATACATAATATAAAAATGATATAAAGCCATCGGTGCTTTGCGTGTTGAGTAATAATAATAAAAATAGTACCTATTCATATTTGTTGTTTGTGGCGAGCGAGCTATTTGCTTCAGTGACGGAGACAAGCCTTTTTCTTCATTCAGAACGCGGGTCCTTTTTTTCGGATCGTAAGTTCCACCTTCGCTTATCTCTTCCTTTGGTATGTCTATTCCGTGCAAGGCTTGGGTTATCGGCGAATCTTCATATGTCGGCGCTGCGTTGTAAATTTCATCGGCAATTCTCAGCATTGCTTCCCGTTGTTGACCATAAGTCAAGGCAGGATTCCACTTTGCTGCCACAGCCTGCGCAGCCTCCTCCGCGCAAAACTTCACCAGTCTCTTGTCCTCCGATGACGGATTTATCACACTGCGGTCCAATAATGTCCGATGGTCCAATAAATATTTCGCACCGTAAAGTAAAATAGGAAGAGCTATCACCATCAAAATCAACACATAGCCTGAAGAAAAATACTTGAAACTAAGGGAATCTTTCAAATTCAAAAAAAGGCGTGTCGAAAAATTGATTTTCTGTTTCAAGGAACGCAAAGTGTCCGCAAAACTTATCAAAACTCTATCCAAAATCGAGCGTTTGAATCCAACTTTAATTTTATTTGACTTTTTCACACCTTTTTTCGTTTTATCAATCATTACCTTCCCTCTAACATTCTGTGATTCTGCCAAAAAATCTTTTTGATACCCTTTCTCTCGCATATATTCTTGCAAATATTCGTAAATTTTTTATTAATTTTGATAAATTTTTCAATATAGAACTCGTCATTGAGACTTGATTAAGTATTACGATTTTTATGAAAAAAACGGAGCTATCGCCGTCAGTTCCTTTTGAAAATTTCAATCTTATACTGCCTTAATTAACTGAAGAGTTATATATCTTAGATAAAAACACTAACCAAACGAAATCCTTGAACATAAACTTTATTTGGTTAAGAAAACTCAACTGTGTTAAAATGCTCAGCAAAAGGGAGAGTTAAAATTGTTTCATTCATTTTCTGAGAGAATTTCCGGAATTTTCGATAAATTAAGGCGTAGCGGTGTACTGAAGGAAGCAGATGTCGATACGGCTCTGCGAGAAATTCGGATAGCCTTGCTGGAGGCCGATGTTTCGTTGGATATCGCCAGGAAGTTCATCTACGAGGTTAAAGAAAGAGCTGTCGGACAGAATGTTTTGAAATCGGTTTCTCCAGGACAAATGGTTATCAAGATAGTTTACGACTATATCGTTGAACTGCTGGGAAAGTCTGAGCTAATCAATCTAAATAAATCTCCTTATAAGATCATGCTGGTTGGATTACAGGGAGCCGGAAAAACCACTACTGCGGCGAAACTCGCGAATTTTTTCTCCAAGAAAAATAAGAAAGTTCTGTTAGCTTCGACTGATATATACCGTCCTGCCGCAATTGAACAGTTGAAAATTCTGTCTGAAAAAGTTAAAAACGCCCTCTTTTTGCAAAACGAAAATGACAAAAAACTTTCAGCGACAAAGATAGCCAAAAATGCTCTGAAAAATTTGAAAGAGACTAATTCGGATGTCTTGATAGTTGACACTGCCGGACGTTTACAGGTTGATGAGGTCAAGATGGACGAGCTGGCTGAGCTTGAAAAAATCATTCAACCGGACGAAATTATTTTGGTTTCGAACATCATGACTGGACAGGAATCGTTCAACGTTGCGAAACGTTTTTCAGAAGTTTTAAAAATCAGTGGAATTATTCTCACTCAGGTTGATGGTGATGCTCGAGGCGGTGTTGCTCTTTCGATGAGATCCGTCACAAATTGTCCGATCAGATTTTTGTGTGTTGGGGAAAAATTAGAAGACATCGAACAATTCAATGCCGAACGAATCGCCAGCCGCATGTTGGATATGGGGGATATCGTTTCGCTCGTCGAAAAGGCACAGGAAAATTTCTCTCAGGAAGAAGCTTTTGCGGACATAAAAAAGATGCAAAACGGGATTTTCACTTTCGATGATCTTGCGTCCCAAATGGAAAAGATGTCCAAGATGGGCGGCCTGAAAATAATCGTAAAAATGCTGCCGCAAAGCAAACAAATTCAAGATGCGATGGCTGCTCAGGGTTTATCGGATAAAACCATCGCGAGAAGTTTGGCGATTATAAAATCCATGACCAAAAAAGAAAAAATGAATCATAAGTTGCTGAACGGATCCCGCAAAAAGAGAATTGCGAACGGGTCGGGAACGACAATCCAGGAGGTTAACAAGCTGATTAAACAGTACGAAAACGCGCTGACCTTATTCAAACGAATAAAAAAAGGCGGCGGTTTCTCAAAGTTGTTCGGAATGATGAGATGATAAATGAAACAGCCAGTGAAATTTTTTGATGATATAGAAAAGCTGCGTGGGTTCGCGTGCATTCTCATTTTGCTTCAGCATTTAATTTGGATTTGTCCCTACTACCTTGTAATTAGTATCGTGCCAAGTTGGCTTTCGATCGGAAGTGGTGCCGTACATATCTTCTTCGCAATTTCGGGATTCGTTATCACCTATTCTCTGTCAAGTAAATTAGAAAATTTAAATGGAAATTTTTTGGAAAATCTGAAAAATTCGCGAGATTGGATTTCAAAATTTTATTCAAAAAGATTTTTCAGAATCTTCCCGTTGGCTTTAGTCGTAACGATTATCTGCGGATCCTATTTGCAAATGGTCGATGCAAAATCGGATTGGCAATCGGCATTGCTGAGAAGTCCTTTGGAAATTTTATTCGGAACTTTTAACAATTCCGTGGAAAATTTCGTGTCCCAAAATGTTATCTATGTTTCGGGGATGGGACCGTTTTGGACTTTGGCAGTCGAAGCTCAATTTTACGTGTTATGGCCGTTGGTTTTGATTTTTTGCAAAAATGATAATCAGCGCGCAACTGTTTCATTGTCACTGGGGTTGATATTTGCTTTGTTCGTGACTCCGTTGAGCAATTTGTACATGGGCGACCATTACTACTGGACCTTAAACAATGTCGCAGAGTTATTTTTGGGATCGTTTTTGGCTTATTTATATAAGAGTGGATTCAAAATCAATTTATCCAAAGCAGAAGCGAATTTTTTCTCATTATTCTTGGCGTTTGCTATTTGGTTTTATCCGTCAGCGCTTAAAAATGTCGAAAAAGTATTTTTCGGAAATATAGTGGAAACGATTTCTTCTGTTTTACTTGTGATGCTGTGCGTATTTAGCGAGGGAGGCTTCAGCTTTTTCGGATTTAACAAGATATTCACTTACTTGGGAAAGAAATCATTTTCGTTTTATTCAATACAGTTGACCCTTGCAAATATTGTAATATGGTTTACCAACTCTGCATATTTCCCGAAAGACAGCCTGTCCAAGAATGAATTTTTCTTTTATCAGTTTTTAATTTTTTTGGGACTCTTGCTGACAAGCACTGAGTTGTTGTATAGGTTTATAGAGAAGCCGAGCAGACAATTGGGACGTTAATTCGGTTTTTAATTTGGGAGGAAGAAATGAAAAAAAATGTAACGATTTTTGTTGGTTTGTTTTTTTTGTTATCCGGATGTTCCGGGCCAGGACAAGATGACGAGTCTATCCATCTGATTCGGGTAGCACAAAAAGCCAGAAACAGCAGCAATCCGGAAGCGGCTCTAAACTTCTATAAGCGAGCAAAGGAACTTGATTCGGAGAACGGTCAGATCTATTTCGGGATGAGTGAAGCTTATACGGATATGAAATTGCTGGATGCTGCAACCGAATACCTAAAAAAGGCAGAAAGTCACGGTGCTTCTGAAAGCAAAATCAGCTATCTTCGTGGGAAAATTCATTTGTTATCGGGAAGGATAGATCTCGCAGAAAAAGAGTTTTTAAAATTTGAAAATGCTGATTCTTTAAATGCGTTGGGGGCAATTTATGACAACAAAAATCAGCATGAAAAAGCTCAAAAATTCTACAAACAAGTTATAGCAAAAGAACCTAGCTATATAGACGCGTACAACAACTTGGGATTGTCGTTGCTTTTGCAGAACAAATTTAAGGACGCCATTTTCTATCTCGAAAATGCTTGTTCATTTCCCGATGCAAACATAAATTATCGGAGCAATTTAGCGTTAGCGTATGGTTTAAGCGGCGACATGAAAAAAGCTCGAGAAACTTATGCGAAAGATTATGAAGACGAAGCACTCGAGGAACGAATGGCGAACCTCGAGGACATACTTGCGGACAGACAACGCCGTTAATTTGTTTCTCAGCAATGTCCTTTTATGAAGCCTGTTAGGTATAATGACCCAGTGACAACGATAAGGTCGCCGTCAGACACTTTTGTGATGGCTTTCTCCAATGCTTCAATCGGATATTTCGATGAAAATTCTGCCGTGGATTTTACAAACTCCGAGTACTTTTCGACTTCCAAAGTTTTTACGGGCGTTTCTGTCAGATACATGTGAAAATTTCGGATTGAACTTAACATCTTAATCATTCGATCAGAATCTTTGTCGGAACAAATTCCCACCACAAAATGAATATTTTCAAATTCAAAATTCTGCAGGATTTCCATCAAACTCTGAATTCCTTGCGGGTTGTGATCGCCCGACAAAAAAATATCTTGATTTTTGTATTGAATTTTTTCCATTCGACACGGCCAATTTACGTCTTTCAATACGCCAAGATATTTTTTGTAATCCGGAACCAAATATTTGAAAATTTCTATCGCTAAACTTGTATTTTCTACCGCCCGTTTCCCAAGCAAGCCCAATTCATAATTCTGATCGTTTATGTTCACAAAGTATTTCGGATATTTATTTTTACAAACGAAATAATCCAATTTCGGAGCTTTAAAAAATCGCGCACTTTTTTCAACAAGACACTTCGAATAAACATCTGAAATTTCTTCGGGAAATTCGGTATGAAACACAATATTATTTTTTCTGATAATTCCGAACTTATTTTCTGCAATTGATCTCAGATCTTTTCCGAGAATATCTTCGTGCTCTATCCCGAGACGAGTTATAACACTTATGTCATGATCAATGGCATTGGTGGCATCCAAAGTTCCGCCCAATCCTATTTCAAAAATCGCGAAATCAATTTGTTTTTCAAAATAAAAATAATAAGCGGCAATTAAAGTCAGATATTCAAAAAAGCTAAGATGAAAATCCGACAATTTAGCGTGGATAATTTCAAAAATTCGGGAAAAATCTATATCTGAAATGTCGATTCCATTGTATTTTATCCGTTCATTGATTTTTATAATATGAGGAGATGAAAAAAGTCCGATGTTTTTTCCCGCAGCAATCAAAAGCGTCTGTAATGTTGCACAAGTAGACCCTTTTCCATTCGTTCCCGTTACCAAAATTATCTTTTGTGGCGGAAAGTTAATACCTAAAATTTCCAAACACTTCCTTAATTCGTCTGGCGTATGGTATTTATTTTGCTTTTCCAAAAAACTCAAAATTTCTTGCATGGATATCTCCGTTTTGCGGTGCTATTCTATAGTGGTTTCGTTATGGAGAAAATGGCTATGAAAAAATTATTCGGAACAGATGGCTTACGGGGAACTGCAAATGTTTATCCTCTGACTATTGGTGTATGTCGAAAGTTAGCACTGGCAATTTATAAAAAATTTCTAAGTCATGATTTAAAAAGAAAAACAATTTTTATCGGAAAAGATACTCGTATTTCCGGAGGTATTTTCGAACATTCATTAGCCGCGGAATTTTGCGCGATGGGAGCGGATGTGAAATTGCTGGGTATCATCCCTACCCCAGCGGTTTCGATATTAACGAAAAAATTCGGAGCAGATTTGGGAGTCATGATTTCAGCATCTCATAATCCATATAACGACAATGGAATAAAATTATTCAATTCCCTGGGATTAAAATTAAGCGATGAAGATGAACTCGAATTGGAGAATCTGATTTTTAACGACAAGGAAGATTGTTCCGTATCGAACGACAAAGTCGGACGCGCGACCTGCGATCACATGGCACTCAAAGTCTATCAAGATGAAATCGAAAGGCATTTTTCTTTCGATAAAGAAGTTACAAGTAAATTAAACATAGTGATCGATTCTTCAAACGGAGCATTATCGAAAATCGCCCCATGGATTTTCCAAAATTTGGGATTTAATGTCGTTAGTTTATTTGATAATCCGAACGGCGTTAACATAAATGAAAACTGCGGAGTGACACATCCTGAGGTCCTATCTCGCGCGGTTACAAACAATAATGCGGACTTCGGAATTGCTTTCGACGGTGACGGAGATCGTGTTTTAATTTGCGATGAAACCGGACAACTATTAAACGGGGAGGATATTCTCGCAATCCTATCTCTTGAAGGAAATCACAAGGAAATTGTTTCAACGATCATGGCGAATTTCGGTTTCGAAAAATATTTAGAACGGCGCGGAATCAAATTGACGAAAACCAATGTCGGAGATCGTTATATTTCGGAATACCTGAGATATAATTCCGCAGATTTGGGAGGAGAACCTTCGGGACATATCATCATAAAGTCGCACGCTCTGACAGGGGATGGTCTCTTTTCTGGATTAAAAGCAGTCGAAATGATGTTGCGCAGCGGAAAAAAATTCAGCGAATTGCGATTATTTGATCCTTGTCCGTCAGTAAATAAGAACGTAAGGGTTGCAGATAAATCCGTCATCGAAAACGAAAAAATAAAAAAAATTATCGAGAGTTGCAGGTCCGAATTGTCGGGAAAAGGCAAGCTGATCGTACGTCCATCCGGAACGGAACCGTTAATTCGAATAACCGCGGAAGGAGAAAATTCGGATGAACTTCAAGATATCGTGGAAAAAATTTCAGTAGCCATCAGGGATGCCTAAAACATGATTTCGGTAACTTTTTTGATAACAGGAGCATGTTTTTGCGTTGCCGTAATTATTTTTCAGCTGATCGTAATTCATAATCTCAATAAGAAAAATTCCTTCCTACTTCTGGAAAAGGTTCGGCTCGAGGAAAGGTGCAACGGTCTTGAACTTTCCGAAAAAAAATACGAGAATTTGTCCGAAAGTTATTCTGAATTAGAAAAGAAAAACGTCCTGTTACAATCTAATTTGGAGCAGGAGAAAAAAAATCTGGCGGAAAAAATCACCTTGCTGCAAAATGCCGAAACAAAGTTGAGCGATACTTTCAAAGCCCTAAGCTCCGACGCTCTTTCGAAAAACAATCAGTCATTTTTGGATCTGGCCCAGGTCGCATTTTCTAAGTTACAGGAAAAAGCAAAATCAGATCTCGAGCTCAATAAAAAATCCGTTAGTGATTTGGTTGATCCGATTAAATCTGCACTAGACGGAGTGGAACAGAAACTCGGCGATCTCGAAAAATCTCGCGTTGGAGCCTATGAAGCGCTGAAGCAGCAAGTCGGCGATCTGATTATTTCCCAAAATTCTTTAAAAAATGAAACCAGTCGCTTGGTGTCGGCTCTAAAAACTCCGAACACTCGCGGACGCTGGGGGGAAATTCAACTGCGTCGAGTTGTCGAGCTTTCCGGAATGGTCGAGCATTGCGATTTCCGTGAGCAAATTTCAATAAACAACTCCGATACAAAAATTCGTCCTGATATGGTGATATATTACCCGGGAAACAAACAGGTCGTTGTCGACTCGAAAGTTCCGTTAACGGCCTATTTAAAATCTCTGGAAACTCAGAACGAAGTCGAAAGGAGAATTCTACTGAAGGACCACGCGAAACAACTGCGCGATCATGTAATAAAGCTCGCAAAAAAGGAATACTGGTCTCAGTTTCAGGATAGTCCGGAATTTATGATTATGTTTCTGCCGGGAGAAATCTTTTTTTCCGCCGCGATAGAGCAAGATCCGGAGCTTATCGAATTCGCAATGCGAGAAAGGGTTTTGATTACAACCCCAACAACACTTTTAGCACTGCTCCACACAATCGCATGGGGATGGCGTCAGGAGAATTTGGCGGAAAATGCAAAACAAATCGTAAAAATGGGTCAAGAACTTTACAAGCGGCTATGCGACATGTCGCAGCATTTCGCAAATCTGGGGAAAAGTGTCTCCAGTGTCGTCAACCATTACAACAGAACAGTAGCTACTTTGGAAGGTCGCGTTTTGGTCAGTGCCAGAAAATTTACGGAAATAGAAAACCACGAAAAAAATATTATTGAGCTGTCCGAAATCGACAACAGCGTAAGGCAAGTTAACGAAAAATTGTAAGATTATTGACATAAGACGATGGGATATTTGAGAGCCTGAAAATCTGAGGAAAAATAGCGTAAGCAAATCTTGTAATTATAGAAAAATACAATCCGCAATGGCCTGTATTTTTTGAGAAAGAAGCTCAAAAAATCAAATCGATCATGAAAGAAAACGCCGTTGAAATCCATCATGTGGGATCCACTTCTGTGCCGTTCCTCGCCGCAAAACCGATTATCGATATAATTCTCACCACAAGGGATTTGAATTCAGCCCGAAAATTTCTCATTTCAAAAGAGCTGAGATATCGATACAAAAGCGAGTATAATCTGCTGCTAAGAGACTTGTACGGGAAAAAAGATGAGTTTGAGATATACCTGCATGTACATCGTGTCGATAGTCAGGAGGATTTACGAGTGCAGCCAATTGTCAATATTTCAACTTTTCAACGTTTCAACGTTTCAACTATCTCACATCCTCTCTGGCACCTCAATGCCCAGCAGTCCCATTCCCGTCTTAATGACTTTGGCTACAGCATCGCAGAGTGCGAGACGCACGGCACGCTTCTGATCGTCCTCTTCCTTCAGGATGGGGAAGTCGTGGTAGAAGCCATTGAACTCCTTGGCCAGGTCGTAGCAATAGTTGGCGATGACGCTGACATTGTAGTCCGTGCCAGCCTGCTTGACAGCAGTGCCGAAGGCTGCCAGCTGCTGAATAAGGGCAATCTCCTTGGGATGAATGGGGCTCATAGGACTCATGGGACCAATGGGGCTCATGGTATCCTGCACCTTGCGCAGAATACTCCGGATGCGAGCATAAGTGTATTGGATGAAGGGACCCGTGTTGCCATTGAAGTCGATGCTCTCTTCTGGATTGAAGAGCATATTCTTGCGGGCATCCACCTTCAGGATGAAGTATTTCAGGGCTCCCATTCCTACGATGCGTGCAATTTCCTGCGCCTCTTCTTCCGTGAGGTCTTCGAGCTTATTCACCTTGTCGCGACTCATCTCACGAGCGTCGCCTATCATCTTCTGAATCAGGTCGTCGGCATCTACTACAGTACCTTCGCGCGACTTCATCTTGCCGTTGGGCAGTTCCACCATTCCGTAGGAGAAGTGAACGAGGTCCTTGCCCCACTTGAATCCCAACTTGTCTAATAGGATGGAGAGCACTTGGAAGTGGTAGTTCTGCTCATTGCCAACGACATAAATCATCTTGTCGATGGGGAAATCCTGGAAGCGCAGCTTGGCCGTTCCGATGTCCTGCGTCATATAGACACTGGTACCATCGGCGCGCAGCAGCAACTTCTCGTCCAATCCCTCGCCCGTGAGGTCTGCCCACACGCTGCCATCGTCGCGGCGATAGAAGATGCCCTTCTCCAGCCCTTCTTCCACCTTCTCCTTGCCTTCGAGGTAGGTCTGGCTCTCGTAGTAGATCTTATCGAAGCCCACGCCCAGAGCCTTATAGGTCTCGTCGAAACCAGCATAGACCCAGTCGTTCATCTTCTTCCACAGCGCCCTCACCTCAGGATCGTTCTGTTCCCACTTGACCAGCATCGCACGAGCCTCCTGCATCAGTGTGCTCTCCTTCTCGGCGCGCTCCTTGGCAGCTTCCTCCTCCATGCCTTCAGCCACGAACGCTTCTGTCAGTTCTTTCAGCTCGGCACGGTAGTGCTTGTCGAATGCCACATAGTAGTCGCCAATCAGATGGTCGCCCTTCTTGCCAGAAGACTCTGGTGTCTCGCCATTGCCATATTTCAGCCATGCGAGCATTGACTTGCAGATGTGAATACCTCGATCGTTGACGATATTCGTCTTCACTACCTTATTGCCGTTGGCCTCCATGATTTGTGCCAGCGACCAACCCAGCAGGTTGTTGCGTACGTGGCCAAGGTGGAGAGGCTTATTCGTGTTGGGCGAAGAGTATTCAATCATTACGAGTGGTGAGTCGTCAGTAGCCTGTTTCATGCCAAAGTAGTCATCGCCATCAATGGCACTAAGTAACTCTACCCATGCACCATCACCTATGCTCAGGTTGAGGAAGCCTTTTACCACATTAAACTTCTCTATAGCAGAGCAATTCTGCACCAGATAATCGCCAATCTCCTGTGCAGTCTGCTCAGGACTCTTCTTGGCGGCCTTTACAAAGGGGAATACCACGAGTGTTAGGTTACCCTCAAACTCACTTCTTGTCTTCTGCAACTGCAGCATCTTCTCTGTGGCATCTATGCCATAAAGCGCCTTCACGGCCTCACCTGCAGCTTTGCTGATAAATGCTTCAATATTCATACCTTATTCTGATTTTGGGTGCAAAGGTAACAAAAAAATCTTGATGCTCCTAAATAATTGATAAAATATTTGGCGGTTTCGG